>JAYTCN010000279.1:0-22620 GCA_043736475.1 Paracoccaceae bacterium | reverse complement strand
AAGATCGTCGCCCCGTTATCCGCCGTCTCGCGGTTGGCAACGGTGACATATTTTTCGATCCGCCCCGTCTTCGGATTGCGCACACTGAAAAACTTCTGGTGCTCGCGCATCGAAGTCTGCAAAACCTCCGGCGGCAGGTCGAGAAACTGCTCACCAATCGCCCCCATCAGCACCACCGGCCATTCGACCAGCCCGGCCACTTCCGCCAGCAACCGCTTGTCCTCAACCAGTTCCAGCCCTTGGGCAAACGCCGCATTGGTCGCATCCGCCCAAATCTGCCCGGCCCGTTCCGCCGCATCCAGCACCACAAACGCGCGACGCAGCTTCGCCGAATAATCCTCGAAACCCGAGACCGAAAACCGCCCCGGCGCCATGAACCGGTGCCCCGCCGTACTCGTACCGGACACAATCCCCTCGACCGCAAACGGCACAACCTCAGCTCCAGCTTCAGAACTCAACACACACAGGATCGACTGCAGCGGCCGCACCCAGCGCAAAGCCCCCGACCCCCAGCGCATCGATTTCGGCCACGGAAACGCCCGCATGACCGCCGGAACCACCTCGGCCACAATGTCAGAAGCCTGCCGCCCCGGTCGTTCAACAACCGCAAACCACGAGGCCCCCTTCTTATCCTCCCGCGCCACCAACTGCGCACGCGTCAAACCGGATGACCGCAAAAACCCCTGCAAAGCCGCCTCCGGCGCATCCACCCTTGGCCCCTTCCGTTCTTCGCGCAGGATGGGTGATGCACCCATCAACCCGACGACCGCCAAACACAACCGTCGCGGCGTCGCAAACGCTGCCGCCGATCCATACGTCAGCCCCGCCTCAACCAACCCATCTGTCACCAGCCGCTTGAGATCGGCGCAAGCCTGCGCCTGCATCCGCGCCGGGATTTCCTCGCTGAACAATTCCAGCAGCAAATCAGCCATCAATTCCCCACAAACTGCCCGTTGAGCTGCCGCCACTCAAACCCGCGCCCGTCGGGATAAATCGCGATAACCCGGTCGATCCCGGCTTTCTCGTTTTCCACCGCCAAAAAAGCCTTGGCCTTCCCAGCCTGCAAGTCCAAGGTCAAAGCCACATAATCAAAACACGCGAACCACCCCGGCGCCTTCAGCGGCGTCGGATTGTCCATCGGCTCAAACGCGGTAAACGCCCCCGGATCGGCACCAAAACACCCGCGCCGTTTCAACCCGGAAGCCGCGGAATCGATGCCGGTATAGTCGGTGACCGCAATCTCGCGGTCCTGCACCCGCAAGGTCGGCAAGCCCGTCACTTCGGTGTACCAGGCATAGACCTGAAAATACCAAAGCGCCGCGCCAAACAGCAGCGCGAACAGCAACATCCCGGCCATGATGGCGCGTCCGTTCACGCCCCACCCGCTTCCGTCGTCAAAAACGCATCCGCGCAGGCCCTGGCCAAGGCCCGCACCCTTCCAATATAGGCCTGCCGTTCGGTCACCGAAATCACCCCCCTCGCGTCGAGCAGGTTGAACAGGTGCGACGCCTTTATGCACTGGTCATAGGCCGGATGCGCCATGATGATCTTGCGCCCCGCCTTGTCTTCCAGCGGAGCCGCCAAAATCCGCCCGCATTCCGCCTCGGCATCTTTGAAATGGTCGAATAGCATTTGCGTATCGGCCACATCGAAATTCCAGCGCGAATATTCCTGCTCGGTCTGGCGGAATATATCGCCGTATTTCAAGGCAATCGGCGACCCGGGGTCGTTGAACGGCATGTCCATCACGTGATCGACCCCCAGCACATACATCGCCAGCCGCTCCAGCCCATAGGTCAGCTCGCCCGATACCGGCTTGCAATCATGGCCGCCAACCTGCTGGAAATAGGTGAACTGGCTCACTTCCATCCCGTCGCACCAGACTTCCCAGCCCAGCCCCCAGGCCCCCAAGGTCGGCGATTCCCAGTCGTCCTCGACAAAGCGGATGTCGTGCAAATCCATATCGACGCCGATTGTCGCCAGCGAGCCCAGATACAGATCCTGCAGATCCGGCGGCGACGGCTTTATCAGCACCTGATACTGGTAATAATGCTGCAACCTATTGGGGTTCTCGCCATAACGCCCGTCGGTCGGCCGCCGCGACGGCTGCACATAGGCCGCCGCCCAGGGCGTGGTCCCCAAAGCCCGCAACGTGGTCGCCGGATGAAACGTGCCCGCCCCAACTTCCATGTCATAGGGCTGCAAAATCGCACAGCCCCGCGCCGCCCAATAGCCTTGCAGCCGCAGGATGATCTCCTGAAAACTGCGCGGCGGTTTTGGTTTCTCGCTCATCGGCAGACCCCGTCAAACCCGTGCATTCCATAGCCACCGCACCACCCCCGGTCAATCACCCGGCGCCCCCGCCCTGAGCCAGGCCCCCAGCACCGCCCGTTCCTCGCCCGTCATCCCGGTCTCATTGCCCAAGGGCATCACGTTGCTCATCACCGCCTGCGCTATCATCTTGCTCGCATGCGCCCGGATCTGCTCCAGATTGTCATACACAATCCCCCCCGGTGCCTCCTCGATCCCCTCCGCCGTTGGTGTCGCCGAATGACAGCCCGAACAATGCACCGCCACAACCGACAGCGCCCTGGCCGTATCGACCTCGACCACGATCTGATCCGGTCGCCAGGTTGAAAACCACATCATGCCAATCGCCGTCACAATCACCACCGGCCACTGCCATTGCAAAGCCGCCCCATGCACGCCGGATTCATGCAGGTAGAACCAAATCCGCACCACCGCCCCAATGACCAAAATCGCCGCGATCAGCACCCAGGAATGCGGATGGCCAAAAGCCGAGGGATAATGGTTCGAAACCATCATCAGGATCACCGGCAAAGTCAGGTAATTGTTGTGAGTCGAGCGCTGCTTGGCGATCTGCCCAAATTTTGCTTCCGGCACCCGTCCCGCCTTCAAATCCTCGACCACAATCTTCGAATTCGGAATGATCACCAGAAACACGTTTCCGGTCATCATCGTGCCAATCACCGCGCCAATATGCAGCCAGGCGGCGCGGGCGGAAAACACCTCGCCAAACCCCCAGGCCAGCGCCACCAGCCCGACAAACAACACCGCGAACATCACCACCGGCCAGCGTTTCAGCGCCGATTTGCATAACAGATCATAAGCGATCCAGCCCAATGCCAGTGACCCGACCGAAATCGCAATCGCCTGCCAGATTTGCAGGTCCAACACTTCCCGGTCGATCAACAGTCCCCTGGCACCCCAGTAATAGGTCACCACCAGCATGAAAAACCCGGTCAGCCAGGTCAGATAACTTTCCCATTTGAACCACTGCAGGTCATCGGGCATGCCATCGGGCGCCACCTCGTATTTGACGATGTGGTAAAACCCGCCGCCGTGCACGGTCCAATTCTCACCTTTCACCCCCTTGGGCAGCCCTTTCCGCTTTTTCAGCGACCCATCCAGCCCCATGAAATAGAAACTCGAGCCGATCCAGCCAATCGCGGCAATAATATGGGCCCAGCGCACAAACAGGCTGATCCATTCGTGGAATGTGGCTTCCAAATCGCGCTCCTTTGGCGGAACACTAGCGGCCCAACCTATTTGTCGAAAGCCCGAAGATGACCAAAGACGAATTCGTCACCCGCTATGGCGGCATTTACGAACACTCACCCTGGGTGGCAGAAAAGGCTTGGGGCAAGCGCGGAACCATCGCCTCGAAAATGGCGCGGTTTGTCGATGAATCGGGCCACGACGCGCAACTGGCGCTCCTCCGCGTCCATCCCGACCTTGGCGGCAAATTGGCGATGACGGATGCCAGCACCTCCGAGCAAGCCTCAGCCGGACTCGATCAATGCTCGCCCGCCGAATATTCCGAGTTCATCGCCCTGAACGATGCCTACAAAGCCAAATTCGGCTTCCCGTTCATCCTCGCCGTGCGCGGCCTGCGCCGAACCGACATCCTCGACAACTTTCGCGCCCGCGTTCACAGCGACCCAAAAACCGAATTCACCGAAGCCCTGACCCAAGTCCACAAAATCGCCCGCCTGCGTCTTGATGCGCTGAATCGCTGAAATCTTTGCTGCGCAAATACGCGCGGGGGCGCTGGGGTGGCAATCCCCTGCAGTGTTCAACCGCCATGCGTCAGCAATTCGTTTGATCTACTTCCCCGGACTTGATCCGGGGCCGCCTGAAACGGTTCAAAGAAGACCCCGGATCAAGTCCGGGGCAGCTGAACTTGAAAAATTATTCACTTCGTCCCAAACATCCGATCCCCGGCATCACCCAGGCCCGGCACGATATAGCCAACCGCATTCAAATGCGAATCCAGCGCCGCGGTCACGATCGGCACATCGGGATGCGCTTCTTGCATCCGCTTCACGCCCTCCGGCGCCGCCAATAAACACAAAAACCGAATGTCCTTCGCCCCGGCTTTCTTCAGCAAATCCACCGCCGCCACCGATGAATTCCCCGTCGCCAGCATCGGATCAACCACGATCACCAGCC
Source organism: Paracoccaceae bacterium (assembly GCA_043736475.1). Lineage (GTDB taxonomy): Bacteria > Pseudomonadota > Alphaproteobacteria > Rhodobacterales > Rhodobacteraceae > JANMOK01. The sequence continues at coordinate 18,147 of JAYTCN010000279.1, read as the reverse complement.
GGTCGGTCAAATCCTGCGGCACCTTGAAATAATACTGCACCGGCTGCAGAGTCTTGTGGTCGCGGTACAGACCGATGAACCCGACCCTTGCCGAAGGCACCAGCTCCAGGATCCCGTCCAGCAACCCGTTCCCGGCCCGCAGGATCGATACCAGCACCAGTTTCTTGCCCTTCAAAACCGGCGCTTCCATCTCGCCCATCGGCGTCTCGATCGCTTCCGTGGTCAGCGGCAGGTCGCGGGTCACTTCATAGGCCAACAGCAGGCTGATCTCGCGCAACAACTGGCGAAACTTGCTCGTCGAGGCCTGCTTCTTGCGCATCTTCGAAAGTTTGTGCTGCACCAAAGGGTGCGTCACAATCGTCAGGTGTTCGCCCATTCAAACCTCACAAAAAACTCTTGCCGTGGCTGCCGGCCGGAATTCCCAGATGTGCCGCCAAAGTTTCGCCCACGTCGGCAAAACCCCGCAAGCCAAACGAACCTGCCTTGACCGCCCCGGTCAGCAACACCGGCACCCGCTCGCGGGTATGATCGGTCCCGCGCCAGGTCGGGTCGTTGCCATGGTCGGCGGTGAAGCCAATCAGATCACCGGGCCGCAGCCGGGCCAAAATCTCCGGCACCCGGCGGTCAAATGTTTCCAATGCCCGCGCATAGCCCGAAACATCCCGCGGATGGCCATACAAAGTGTCGAACTCGACGTAATTGGCAAAGATGAAATCGCCCTCCGCCGCCGTATCCAGCAAGCCAATGGTCTTGTCGACCAGCTCCCTGTCGTCCCTGCCTTTGTAGACCTGCGAAATCCCCCTATGGGCAAAAATATCGCCGATCTTGCCGACTGCATGGGTCTGGCCGCCCGCCAATACCACTCGCTCGCACAGAGTCGGCTCCGGCGGCGTCATGGCAAAATCGCGCCGGTTCGGCGTCCGCTGGAAGCCGCTGGCAACATCGCCCAGAAATGGCCGCGCAATCACCCGCCCGACCCGCATCGGATGCAGCAATCCGGCGGCGATGACACAAATCTCGTACAGGTGCTCCAGCCCGAAGGCACCCTCGTGCGCGGCAATCTGGAACACCGAATCCGCCGAGGTGTAGCAAATCGGCTTGCCCGTCCGCACCGACTCCGCCCCCAGTTCCGCGACAATCGGTATCCCCGGCGCGTGGCAGTCGCCCAATATCCCCGGCAAACCGGCCCGTTGGCAAAACTCGGCAATCAACTCCGGCGGAAATGTCGGCACTGTATCGGGGAAATAGTGCCAATCCCAAGCTACCGGTACCCCGGCCAATTCCCAATGCCCCGACGGCGTATCCTTGCCCATCGACACTTCGGTGACAGCACCCCAAAAACCTTGCGGAACCGCGGCGAAGCCCGGCAGTTCCATCCCCGAAGCCAGGCGCATCGCCGCCCCCAACCCCAACCGCTCCAAATTTGACACGGCCAACGGCCCCGACCGCCCCGCCTCCGCCCGACCTTTCGCGCAAGCCAGGGCGACATGCCCCAGAGTATTCGCCCCCGCATCGCCAAACGCAGCCGCATCGGGCGCGCCGCCGCAGCCGGCCGAATCGAGAACACACAGAATGATCCGGCTCACGCGGCGATCCGCTGCTTGATCAGCCGGCGGTCGTCGCCGGGTTTTTCGCCCACGGCATAGGCCCGCAACACCCGCGCTTTCGCCAATTCCAGGGTTTCGCGATCCTTGGCATGAACCCGCGCCAAAGGCGTGTGGGCATCAACAAACTGACCCAGACCTGCCAGCATATCCAGACCAACCGAATGGTCGATCTTGTCGGTCGCTCGCCTGCGTCCGCCGCCCAGTTCCACCACGGCAAATCCCAGCTCGCGGGTCGTGATCGCGGTGACGAATCCGGGCTCGGTTGCATGGATATCTTCGATGATCGGGGCGCGGGCCAGATGTTCGGCAAAACGCTCCAGGAAATCCGCCGGCCCGCCCAGACCCCTGACCATGCGGCCAAAAACTTCGGCAGCCTTGCCGGAGTTCAGTGCCCGTTTGATCTTTTCGGCCCCGGCGCCCGCATCCGCTGCCAGCCCGGCCAGCGCCAGGCCCTCGCCGCCCAGCGCCAGGGTCACGTCCCACAATCGGCTGTCTGCCTCGTCTCCGCGCAGGAATTTGGCGGCATTGACCACTTCCAGCGCATTGCCGGCGCAAGAGGCGAGCGGCTCGTTCATATCGGTGACCAGGGCCGAGGTCTTGCATCCGGCACCGTTGGCGACATGCACCAGCGCCTGCGCCAGCGCCTGCGCCTCCTCGGCTGTCGCCATGAAGGCACCCGAGCCAACCTTCACATCCAGCACCAGCGCGTCCAATCCCGCCGCCAACTTTTTCGACAGGATCGAGGCGGTGATCAGATCGACCGATTCAACCGTCGCTGTCACATCCCTGATCCCGTAAAATCGCTTGTCGGCGGGGGCGATATCCGGCGTCTGGCCAATGATCGCGCAGCCGCAGTCGCGCACCACCCGGCGCAACACCGCCAGATCCGGCTGGGTCCGGTAGCCCGGAATGGCATCGAACTTGTCCACAGTCCCGCCGGTATGTCCCAGGCCACGCCCGGAAATCGTCGGCACATAGGCGCCGCAAGCCGCCAAGGCCGGTGCTAGCATCAAACTCACGTTATCGCCGACGCCGCCGGTCGAATGCTTGTTGATCACCGGTCCGGGCAAATCCCAATGCAAAACCGAACCGCTGTCGCGCATGGCCAGGGTCAGTGCCACCCGCTCATCCATCGACATGCCGCGAAAGAATACCGCCATGGCAAATGCCGAGACTTGACCTTCGGTAATGCTTTCGTCATGCAAGCCTTTGACAAAGAACTGTATTTCTTCGGCAGCCAGAACGCCGCCATCGCGCTTTTTCGCGATGATCTCTTGCGCCAGCATCAGCGTTGCCTCATTTCATATGCTCGGGCGAAAACGCGCCCGGCAGCAATTCCGCCATGGTCATTTTCACCTGTGGTCCGGTCAAATCCGCCATAGTCACCACCATGGCGGGTGTCGAAAACTCGGCCAGTTTCTGTCGGCATCCGCCGCAGGGCGTAACTGGCACCGGCGAATCCGCGATGACCAGAACCTCGGCAATGTCGCGCTCGCCGGCCAGACACATCGCTGCAATCGCGCCGGCTTCGGCGCAAGTGCCTTCGGGATAGGCGACATTTTCGACATTGCACCCGGCGTACACATTGCCAGATTTGGTGCGCAACGCCGCTCCTACGAGAAACCTGGAATACGGGGCGTGGGCATTCAAACGCGCGTCGCGCGCGACTTGAAACAAGTCCATAAAACAGCTCCGGTTCGTTATTTTGTCAAGTATGCGCCGCCCGGGCGCAAATCCGCAAGTCAGGATTCCAACAGCTTGTTGTCCCAGCCTTCGCGTTTCCGATAGATCGTCGAGGGCGACAAATCCAGCAACCTGGCGGCCTGTGGCACAGAACCGTTGCAGGCGGCGATCGTCGCCTCGATGAAGTCGCGCTCAACAATGGCCATTGGTTTGCCTACCAGCGCCGCAAGCGCATTTCGGGCGGTTCCGCTCGCGGTTTCGCTGCGGCGCAGCCTTTGACTGAAACTGATCAGATTGCCGCGCGGAACCAGGTCATCGGGCACCAGGCGCGGCGGCAGGTCTGCCAACAATTCGGCCGGCAACATTTCAGGCAGAACTTCCCGGCCGTCGTGCAAGACAACAACATTGCGGATCACGTTCAACAATTGCCGCACATTGCCGGGCCAGGGATGGGTCCGGAAAATCTCCTCGACTTCCGCGTCGAACTTTTCGAAGCGTTTGCCTTCTTCGCGGGCGAATTCCAGCAAGCGGGTCCGGGCAATTTCGAGGATATCGCCGGTCCGTTCGCGCAGCGCCGGCAGGTGGATCGGCACGACATGCAAGCGATAATACAAGTCCTCGCGAAACCGTCCGGCCCGAACTTCGGCAGCGGGGTCGCGGTTGGTGGCACAAACGATCCGCGCGTCAACGTGGCGCGGCATCACGGCACCAACCGGCTGAATCTGCGATGTCTGCAGGAAGCGAAGCAGCTTGGTTTGCAACGCCAGCGGCATTTCGCATATTTCGTCGAGGAACAGGGTTCCGCCGTCGGCCGCCGCCGCTGCGCCCTTCTTGTCGGAAATGGCACCGGTAAACGAGCCCTTCAAATGCCCGAAAACCTCCGATTCCAATAGATCCTGCGGGATTGCGCCGCAATTCAACGGCACAAATGGCCCTCTGGCCCGCGCCGAAACCGAATGGATTGCCTGGGCACAAACCTCTTTGCCGGTACCGCTTTCGCCGGTGATAAACACCGTGGCCGTCGACCGGCCAATGTTGTTGACCATGTAATAAATGTCGCGCATTTGCGGCGAGGTGCCGATGAATCCGGCATAGCCGTCGGAGCTTTGGACCATCCGTTCGTGGTTTTCCGTGTCGCCCAAGGCATGCAACGCATTGCCGACGGCGGCGAGCAATCGGTGCTCGTCAAATGGCTTGACCAGAAAATCAAAGGCTCCGGCCCGCATCGCCTCAACGGCCCGGGCGATCGAACCATTCGCGGTGATCACCAGAATTTTTGCTTCCGGTTCGGCTTTCAACACCCGAGACATCAACTCCAGACCGTCACCATCGGGCAAAAGCAGGTCGAGCAAGATCACCTTATGCCCGCCGGCGTCATAAACGGTGTTGGCTTCGGCAAGGGTGAAGGCGCAGTCCACGGCATACCCTGCCCGCTTGAGCACAGTCTGATAGACCATTGACAAGGAATGCGTATCTTCAACCAGCAGAAGCGGTTTTGTCATGCGATGGGCCGGAATCGTTCCTGTTCGCGGCTAAGAAATAATTCCGCCGATGCGATGCCAGAGATACACTGCTCGGAAAGTTCCGCAATAGCGGTATTATCGTTGCCATGCGCGGCCGCATTCAAGCGCTCGGCAAGACCCTGAAGGCCGGTCGCGCCGATGGCACCGGCGACCGAAATAAGGATATGGGTGTTGGCCCGGATCAATTGGACGTCTTTTGACCGCGCCCCGGCAATGATCGCCGCTTTGACGGAACCCACATCCTCGAGGACTTTCTCCAGGAGTTCCCCCATCGATTCATTGCCGATGGTGGCCAGCAACCCGTCATAGATCGACTGATCGACGGCCCCGGGCGCGGCCTCGTCAACCCTGGCCGGCGCGGTCGTCAGATCGGGTTCGGGTTTCCTGTTGTCCAGATTCAAGTGAACAAGCAACGCCTGGCCGAATTCCTCGATAGAGATCAAGGGTTTGGGAATGAGGCCGTTTGCACCCGCCGCCGAAATCCGCTCTCGATGTTCGCGCATGGCATAGGCCGTCAGCGCGACAAGCGGGGTCTGCGCACGGGCGTCGCCGCGGGCGCGAATCGCCCGCAAAACGTCAAGGCCCGACATGCGCGGCATCTCGATGTCCAAAAGTGCCAGGTCGAAATGCGCCTTTTCGAACTTCTGCAGCGCTTCATGGCCGTCCGACGCGACCGTCACTTCCGCATTCATGGTTTGCAGCATCTGGGTGGCGACCAACTGGTTGGTCTTGTTATCCTCGGCCAAAAGTATCCGGATGCCTGACAGGTCGGGCAACGCTCTTTTGCTGACCAGAATTCGCCCCTCGTCATCGACGAACAATGTCGCCGGAATCGTGATCCGCACCAGCGCGCCGTTGCCGCGGCGATTGGTGATCGTGATCGATGCCCCGACCTGATCAAGCAATGATTTCGAGATATGCAGACCAAGCCCGGTTCCGGGCTTGGCCGAGCTTTCCGGCCGGCCTTTGAATTCAAAGATTCGCGCCAGCGCCGCTTCGGAAAATCCTGGTCCGTCGTCGCTGACCGCAATATCCAGATTCCCGGCCGGGTTGAGCCACGCCGCAATCTCGACCGTCCCGGTGTCGGTATATTTGATCGCATTATTGACGACATTGCCGATCGACCGCGTCAGTTGCAATTCGCTGAGCCGGACCCGCAGCGCCAGTGGCTCGCGCAGCCTCAGGACGCAGGCAATGCCCTTTTCGTCCGCCTGGGCGCGCCAGCGCAGCGATTGTTCTTCCAGGAACGCGCCAATATTGACCGGAGCCTCCGGCGCCAGGGAGGCGCCATTCGGAAAACCCTCCAGCTGCAGCGCCGAATCCAGCAGATCGGCCAGGATCACCGATTCATGCATGACCCGGTCGAACTGCAGGCGATCGCTGCTGTCCAGATGCCCGGTGTTTATTTGGCGCAGGCCGCCGGTTATGCCGGAAAGAGCCGAACGCAAATCGTGCGACAACAAGGCGATTTGACGCCGCGCTTCGGGTAATTCATCTTGCAGTGAACTTGAAGTTTCCGAAATTTTATCCACCTGCCAAGCAATCTGCGCCGGCCCTTTGGAATCGTTGTTGGAATCCGGTTGCGAATTAGCCAGACCTATACACGATTAAGCTGAGTAAGTCATTTCATTTTTCGCCTATGACGCGAGTTGGCGCATAATTGACCCGCGCAACAGTTCAAGATCACGCGGCAAATCCACCCGCGCGTCGAAATCGTCGAGCGCCACCGGACGGCCAACCGCGATCACCATCGAACCGGGATGGCGGGCCCGGACCTCGGAAAGGCGCCGTCCTTCGTCCTCGCCGCCGGCTTCGACCAGCACGACCTGGGCAAAGGCGGCATCGCCGTCGCGGTAGAAGCGAACATTGTCGTGCCGCAGCGCCGACTTGCACAGGGCTGCCATGGCTGTCGATCGCATATCGATGGCGATGACCGTCTGCTTGGGTTCAAATCTTGGTGTTGGGGCAGAGATCAGAATGGCGATGCGGTTTGGTACCGGATTGTCCAGCCTGATTGTCCCGCCCATGCGCTGGATAAGCCCGCGGGCAACCGCCGGCCCCAACGCATCCGAGGCGAATTGGTCCCTGGTCCGGTTCGGTGCTCCCAAAACGAGTTCCGGCCGCCATTCAGACCCTTTTTCCGCGTATTCGTAAGAAATGGCCGCCACAAGGTTATCGTCCGAATAGGACAGGCCTATTTCGACATCGCGGGTTCCGGCAGTTTCGACAATATAGGCGGCAACATGGGCTATGGATTGCCGCAGCCGGCGAAAATCACCCGAAACCAGCGGCGGGCAGCTCGGATCAACGCTGGATTGAAACGAAATGCCCTCGCGCCGGGCAACCGGGTCAAATATTTCGCCGATGGCCATGGCCAGCCGCCGCGGATCGAATGGCTTGATGTCCAGCTGCAGTTCATCATCCTGCAAAGCGCTGAAATCGAGGATATCGGCCAAAAGTCCGATCATTTGCTGGCCCGACCGTTCGGCCTGTTCGACCAGTCGCAATTGCGGCCCCGGCATTCCCGGTTGTTTGGCCAGCGCCAGCAGGCCAAGAACGCCGTTCATCGGCGTGCGCAATTCGTGACTCATCATGGTCAGGAAGCGCGATTTGGCCTGATTGGCCCGGTCCGCGGCCACCGCGAGTTGCCGGTTCGTCTCGGCAAGTATCTTGTAGCGCAGGCTTTCGCGCCAGATATAGGCCAGCGCCGCAAGACTGAGGAAAACGGCGGCAAAGCTGAGAGCGCCCGCCAATTGCGAACCACGCTTGACCTGGTCGCGCATTTGCGCCCGGACCGCTTCTTCACCAAGGATGACCCGGTTGCTCAGCACCTTCAGTTCGGGTCCGTATTCGGCAAATTCATCGATCAGGTTCTGGGCAACCGAAATTTCGCCGGTTTTCAGCCCGACAATTTCCGCGTCGTGGTCGCGCAGTTCCTGCAAAAGCCTGGGGACCACCCGCTTCTCGGCGTCATAGGCGCGCAGCCTTGCGCCAACCGAGCCGTGCTCGAAAACGGCGGTGCGGCTCCACAGGATGTCGAACCGTCGCTGAACATCGGCCAAACGTGCCGCATCGGGCGAAATCTGGAATTCCGCCACCGCCAGGGCGAAGTGGTTCAGTTCGGCTTCCAGCTGGGTTGCCGACCACGCGATGGTTTCCTTGCCGGCTTTCCGCAGCGCCTCCAGATTGTAATAGGTCGAAAGATATCCCAGCCCGGCAATCGCCGTCACCATCAGGATGACGCCGACCGCAACCAGTCTGGGGATACTCAGGCGCAAGGCTATTCCACTTCCAGCCGAACCAATTGCCAGATCAACCGGGTATTATAGACCGGGTCCTGCAATTCCGGGTTGTCGGTGATCGGATACATGACCCAGATCGGTCCCTTGTCGCGCAGCGAAAACGCCTGGCCGTTCATGTCGAGGGCAAAAATCGCGTCAAAATCGTCGAATTCCTGCAGGTCGATTTCTACGGCATAATCGTTGGCGGCGGTCAGTTTGACCTTGGTGCCGGTGCCGCGGCCGATGATCTGGATCACATCGCGGGCCAGCGGTCCGGTATAGTCGTTCAGGCCATCGGCAAATTCGTTTTCGGTGCGGATCGTCACCTGCGGCAGCGCCCGCAGCTCGGCCAAAGTCACAACTTTCTCGACCGCTCCGCCCAGGCTTTCGGGCCGGATCATCGTCAGGCCCTCCGCAGCGCCGACCGGCACCGCCGACACGATCAGCAGTGACATGAACAAAAGTATATTTTTCAATAATTTAAGTGACATTTTTTTCCTCCTTCGCCCCGCCCGTCATCGGCAAATTGGCCGCAAATACCAGCACCGGACGTATACTTTCATTCACGCTCAACCGATAATTGCACATCAAACAATCAGAAAGCGATGCATTTCTTGGCAAAACGCAATTTTTCGGCACGCTCTGCGCAATCTGCATTTTTGCGCTTAACCACGATACCAGCCGTTGGTTAATTAACCGTGATGCCAGCGAACTGTGGTTGATTTTTGCCGAGCCTCCGAAATCGGCACTCAACCATAGTGATGCACCGGCGTTCCGGCCAGCGCCGAGATGTTGAGCAAACCGCGCGCCGTGATTGACGGCGTCACGATATGGGCCCGATTGCCCATGCCCATCAGGATCGGCCCGACTTCCAGCCCGTTGGCCGCCATTTTCAGAATGTTGCGCACGCCACTGGCGGCGTCGACACTGGCAAAAACCAGCGTGTTGGCCGCCCCATCCATCCGCGAATTCGGGAATATCCGCGCCCGCAACACCGGGTCCAGGGCAGAATCGATATGCATTTCGCCTTCGTACTCAAAGTCGCGCGGCTGGGCATCCAAAACCGCCAAGGCAGCGCGCATCTTGCGCCCCGAAACCGTATCCAGCGTCCCAAACTGCGAATGCGAACACAAGGCAACCTTGGGCGTCACGCCGAACCGGCGCACGTGCCGTGCCGCCGCAATCACGATTTCGGCCACCTGTTCCGCACTCGGGTCCGGGTGAACGTTGGTGTCGGCGATGAACAGCGGGCCGGATTCCTGAATCATCAGCGACATCGCCCCGATCGGTGCCAAATCGGCGGTCCGCAGCACCTGGCTGACATAGTTCAGGTGCCACAGGAACTGTCCGAAGGTACCGCAGATCATGCTGTCGGCCTCACCGCGTTTCACCATCACCGCCGCAATCGCCGTCGAATTGGTGCGCATGATCGCCTGCGCCAATGCCGGCGTCACGCCTCTGCGCTGCATCACCTCGTGGTAGGTTCCCCAATAGTCGCGATAGCGCCGGTCGCTTTCGGGGTTCACCAGATCGAAATCCCGCCCCGGTTTGATCGGTAATCCATAGCGTGCCAGCCGCACCTCGACCACTTCCGGACGCCCGATCAAAATGGGCCGATTGTTCATTTCTGCGGTCATCGCATGCGCGGCGCGCAGCACCCGCTCATCTTCGCCTTCGGCAAAGACAATTCGCCGACCCGCACTTCGCGCCGCGTCAAAAACCGTGCGCATGATGAAAGCCGAGCGGTAGACCGATCCCTCCAGTTTCTTGCGGTAGGCTCCCATGTCCCTGATCGGCCGCGTCGCCACACCTGTCGCCATTGCCGCGGTCGCCACTGCCTCGGCAACAATCGGCAACAGTCGGGGATCAAACGGTTTCGGAATCAGATATTCCGCGCCAAATTTCATGTCTTCGCCTTGATAGGCGGCTGCGGCCTCGGCACTGGAAGAGGCGCGGGCCAGCTGCGCAATTCCCTCGATACAGGCCAATTCCATCGCAGCGTTGATCGTCGTCGCCCCGACATCCAGCGCACCGCGAAAGATGAAGGGGAAACACAGCACATTGTTGACCTGGTTGGGATAATCCGACCGTCCCGTGGCGATGATCGCATCGGGCTTGGCGGCGCGAATATCCTCGGGCATGATCTCCGGCGTCGGATTGGCCAGGGCAAACACGATCGGTCGCGCCGCCATGGATTTAACCATCGCGCCGGTCAAAACCCCCGGGCCGGACAGGCCCAGGAACAGATCGGCGCCCTTGATCACCTCGGCCAGCGTCCGCTGCCGTGACTGCTGTGCGAACGCCGCCTTCTGCGCCGTCATGTCGTCGGTACGGCCAGTCCAGACCAAACCGGCCAAATCGCACAGCCAGATGTTCTTGCGCTGCACGCCCAGTTTCATCAGCATATTCAGGCAAGCGATCCCCGCCGCACCGCCACCGGTCGAGACAACCTTGATAGTGGCAAATTGCTTTTTCGCCACCAGCAAGGCATTGGTCGCCGCCGCCCCCACCACAATCGCCGTGCCGTGCTGGTCGTCGTGAAATACCGGAATACCCATCTTTTCCCGGCAGAGTTTTTCGACCACGAAACACTCGGGTGCCTTGATATCTTCCAGATTGATTGCCCCGAAAGTCGGCTCCAGCGCGATCACGATCTCGGCCAGTTTCACCGGATCGCTTTCGTTCAGCTCGATATCGAAACAATCGATATTGGCGAATTTCTTGAACAGAATCGCCTTGCCTTCCATGATCGGTTTCGATGCCAGAGCGCCGATATTCCCCAACCCCAGGGCCGCCGAACCATTCGTCACCACGGCCACCAGATTGGCCCGGGCGGTAAACCGCGCCGCGTCGGCCGGATTGGCCTTGATGGCAAGACAGGCTTCGGCAACACCGGGCGAATAGGCCCGGCTCAGGTCGCTTTGGTTCGCCAGCGGCTTGGTGGCGCGAATTTCGAGTTTTCCGGGTTTGGGAAACTCATGATAGTCGAGCGCCGCGTCGCGATTGGCATCAGACGGTTCTTGCACCACACCATTCTCCTTCGCGGCCCGATCCGGTTTCGGTCGACCATCTAAACCTTGTCGCGGCACGCCACGCAAGCCGCGAGTCATATTACGCCAGGGCGCGCCATCCGGTGCCCCGCACGGCCGCCAGAATGCCGGGACGCCCCGGATTCAATCCCGCCGTTAGAGCAAATCAGGGATAAGCGGGACCCGGTTTTCCCGCCCGATTTGCGTAAAAACAAATGGTCAGACCAGTTCGGGCGATTCTGTCATCGCCTGAACTGGTCTAGGGTGCGGTCACGTCGCTGGCGGCACAGTCGCGCTTACAGTGGCTGCAACAGCCTCAACACCGCAGCCGCCGCCACCGGAATACTCGTTCCCGGTCCGAAAATGGCTTTGACCCCATGCTGGCGCAGATAATTGTGGTCTGCTTCCGGGATAACGCCGCCGCAAACAACGGCAATATCGCCGCCGCCCAAAGCCTTCAGCGCCCGGATCAATTTCGGCGCCAGCGTCCGGTGCCCTGCGGCCTGGCTCGAAATGCCGACCACGTGCACCTTGCGATCAACAGCGTCTTTCGCTGCCTCGGCGGGCGTTTGGAACAGGGGCCCGACTTCGACATCAAATCCAGCGTCGGCGAAGCCCGAGCCGATTATCTTGGCCCCCCGGTCATGCCCGTCCTGGCCCATTTTCACCACCAGCATCGCCGGTTTGCGCCCGGTCTTGGCGACGAATGCCGCGATTTCAAGCTTCACCGCTTCAAAGGCTTCGTCGCCGGCGGAGGCGGTGCCGTAGACGCCGCTTTGCGTTATCACCTTGGCTTGGTGGCGACCGAATACCCGCTCGAGCGCCTCGGAAATCTCGCCCACGCTGGCCCGCGCCCGCGCCGCCTCCACCGCATAGGCAAGCAAGTTGCCATTGCCCGAACGACCCGCTTGCTCCAAAGCCTCCAGGGCGGCGTGACAAGCCTTGCGGTCACGTCTTGCGCGCACCTCTTTCAACCGCTTCATCTGGGAAATGCGCACCGCATCATTGTCAATGTCGCGCCCGGAAATCGGGACATCGGATTCCGGCCGGAACCGGTTGACACCGACAATCACCGCGTCCCCGCGATCGACTGCGGCCTGACGTTTTGCTGCTGCTTCCTCGATCCGCGTCTTGGGCATGCCGCTGGCCACCGCCTTGGTCATTCCACCCAAAGCCTCGACCTCGCCGATCAAATTCCAGGCCGCCTCGGCCATTTGCCCGGTCAGCGCCTCGACGTAATACGATCCGGCCAAAGGATCAACGACAGCGGTCACGCCAGTTTCGTGTTGCAAGATCAGCTGGGTATTCCGCGCGATGCGGGCCGAAAATTCGGTCGGCAGGGCGATTGCCTCGTCAAAGGAATTTGTATGCAGGCTCTGCGTCCCGCCCAAGACCGCCGACAAAGCCTCATAGGCCGTCCGGGTGATGTTGTTGTAGGGGTCCCGCGCCTGCAGACTGACGCCGGAAGTCTGGCAATGCATCCGCAACACCGAACTCGCGGCTTTCTTCGGCTGAAACTCCGCCATGATCCGGTGCCACAGCAGCCGCGCTGCCCGCAGCTTGGCAACCTCCATGAACAAGTTCATGCCAATACCAAAGAAAAAACTCAGCCGCGGGGCGAAATCATCCACTTTCAGCCCGCGCGCAACCGCCGCCCGCACATAGGCTCGCCCGTCGGCCAGCGTGAATGCCAGTTCCTGCACCAGATTGGCCCCGGCCTCCTGCATGTGATAGCCGGATATCGAGATCGAATTGAATTTCGGCATGTTTTCTGATGTGAATTCAATGATATCCGCCACAATCCTCATGCTTGGTTCCGGCGGATAAATATAGGTGTTGCGCACCATGAATTCTTTGAGGATGTCGTTCTGAATGGTGCCCGAAAGCTGATCCAGTCGTGCGCCCTGCTCCTGCCCGGCGACGATGAAACTCGCCAGTACCGGCAAAACTGCGCCGTTCATTGTCATCGACACCGACATTTTTTCCAGCGGAATGCCGTCGAACAGGATTTTCATGTCCTCGACGGAATCAATCGCCACCCCGGCCTTGCCGACATCGCCTTCGACCCGCGGATGGTCGCTGTCATAACCACGGTGCGTTGCCAGATCGAAGGCCACCGACACCCCCATCTGCCCGGCAGCCAGCCCTTTGCGATAGAATTCGTTGCTTTCTTCCGCCGTCGAGAAGCCGGCATACTGGCGGATCGTCCATGGTCGTCCGGCATACATCGTCGCTTTCGGTCCGCGCGTGTAGGGCGCAATGCCAGGCAAGCCGCCGAGATGGGCCAGTCCCTCCAGATCGGTCTCGGTGTAGAGCGGTTTGACGGGGATGCCTTCAGCGGTCAGGCGCGTTCGCGGCTCACCGCCCAGCTCCTTGCCTGCAAGTTTTTCCCAATTCGCGATGGTGGGTTTACGCATGCCAGAACCCCGTCAGCTACTATGCTGTTCGCGTCGAAAACCTGAACTTCTCAAAGACGCACCCGGCCGCGCCGTTGCGAAAGCATCCGACCGCCACTCCGGCCCTGCGCTTGGCACTCCGGGCGTTCGACGCTGACAAGGGTCCACCGGACCCTTGTCCGGGCGCGTCTCACCCCAAGCGGGCCTGCGCCTGAAAGTCGCCATCGCGACGCATCGAGCGGACCCTCGGAAGGTGCGGCTGAATCGCAAGTCCGGTTCTCTTCGCTTCATAGCAAGCACAATAATGCATTCAAGCGGGCGAAAGTCGATGCCAGCATCAAACAATGGAATTTGCGTTGCCAATTCCCCGTCATTCAAAAAAACTCTCGTCAAGTTCCGAGACACGGTAAACTTCGGTCACCCGACACCCGACCTCGTGCGCAATCATCAATTCTGCAAGCTGAAACCCATCAATCAAAACAATCCGCACGTTCAACTTTTGCGCCGTCTCATAGGCGCTTTGCGTGAACGCCGAAGTCGTTACGAATATACCTTTCGACACGTCCTTCAGGCTCAACGCACCGAAAAATTCGCGTATCGCCGCCGAACCTATGTTGTTGTCGGCTGCGTATCTTTTCGCTTGAACGAAAACTTGATCGACACCCAGCGGGTCTTGGTTAATGACGCCGTCAACCCCGCCATCGCCGGTTTGGCCCAGCAGTTGGCCAGCATCCTTGCCGCTGCCGTAACCCATTTTCACCAGCAGTTGGACAATCACCGATTCAAAGAATGCCGGTTCGCACGCGCGAAGGCGATCAAGCATTTCACTCGCAAGTGCGCCAACCACTTGCGAATGTGCCCGCCGCAATTGCTCGTCGGGCGTTGACACAGTAACTTTTTCGGCGAGAACAGCATTTTTCTCACCAACGCCTGTACGAAATCTCCCCTCCATAAACTGCGGAATTGTCTCAAGGTATTTGGTGTCAATTTTTCCCGAGTAATCCAGCAACGTCTTTCTGCCGAAGTCCGTTATGTCGAGATAGCCACGACGCTTGTTCTGCACCAAACCTGCTTGTTTCAAGTAAGCCTTTGCCCAATGCACCCGGTCAGTGAATCTTGCCTTTCGCCCGCTCGGCACAAGTTCGTCGCGCTCGGCGTCGGAAAGTTTGAACTGGCCTTGTAAGACTGCAACGATCTCGGAAATATGTGTTTCGCCCTTCGCAGCTTGTTCAAGAACGGGCCGCATCAACGTCTGATAGTCAGGTATCATCTCGCGCAAACTCCAAAATCACCGCATCCACCGCCAGCGACTCGCCCACCGAAACACAAACCCGCGCCACCACCCCACTCCGTTCCGCCTTCAGCACATTCTCCATCTTCATCGCCTCAATGACGCACAGCACCTGCCCCGGCTGCACCGCATCACCGGCCACAACCGAAACCGAAACCACCAGCCCCGGCATCGGGCACAGCAGGAACCGCGAGGTATCGGGCGGCACCTTCACCGGCATCAGTGCCATCAATTCCGCCTGACGCGGCGTCATCACGTTGGCCCTCAGATCAGCGCCGCGATAGCGAACCCGCGCCCCGCCGGTGGTCAGGTTCACCTTGGCCACGAATGCACGGCCGTTCACGCTGGCGCGACACAGAGTCTGCCCTGGTTGCCAGTCTGTTTCTATGCGGAATAATTCTCCGTCAAGCGTTACATCCGTGTGTTCCGGGCCGTCGATAACCTCGACGGCAAAAGTGTGTCCGCCCAACATGACGACCCAATGCCGGTCCACCCGCCGGGCGTGGTTGCGCATCGCACCCGATATTTTGGCGGCGCGCTCTTCCAGACGCATCTTCAAACAGGCAGCCCCGGCCGCCAGCCGCTTCAGCGAAGCGTCAGGCAAAGTGACCCCGGCAAACCCGTCGGGGAATTCTTCGGCGATGAACCCGGTGGTGATCTGCCCCGACACGAACCGCGGATGATCCATCACCGCCGCGCAAAACGGCAGATTGTGCCCGATTCCTTCGACCTCGAATTCGTCCAGGGCAGCGCGCATTGCCTCGATAGCGCCGATGCGGTCGGGACCCCAGGTACACAATTTTGCGATCATCGGATCGTAGAACCGGCTGATCTCTCCGCCTTCATAGGTGCCGGTATCGTTGCGGACCTTGCCCGACACTTCCGCCGGCGGCCGGTATCGGGTCAGCCTTCCGGTCGAGGGCAGAAAACCGCGATACGGATCCTCGGCATAGAGCCGGCTTTCGATGGCCCAGCCGCTCACCTTCACGTCCTTTTGGCCAAACCCCAGCTTTTCGCCTGCCGCCACCCTTATCATCTGCTCGACAATGTCGATGCCGGTCACCATTTCGGTCACCGGATGCTCAACTTGCAACCGGGTGTTCATTTCGAGAAAATAGAAATTTCGCGCCGCATCCACGATAAACTCCACCGTCCCGGCGCTGCAATAATCGACCGCCTTCGCCAAGGCCACCGCCTGTTCGCCCATCGCCTTGCGCGTGGCAGCGTCCAGAAATGGCGATGGTGCTTCCTCGATCACCTTCTGGTTACGCCGTTGAATCGAACATTCGCGCTCACCCAGATAGAGGCAATTGCCGTGGCTGTCGCCCAGGACCTGAATTTCGATATGCCGCGGCTGGGTCACGAACTTTTCGATGAAAATCCGGTCGTCGCCGAAACTCGCCATCGCCTCGTTCTTCGAGGCCTGGAACCCCTCGCGCGTTTCGGCGTCATTGAACGCGATGCGCATGCCCTTGCCACCGCCGCCAGCGCTGGCCTTGATCATAACCGGATAACCGATATCGCCAGCAATCTTGACGGCATGGTCGGCGTCATCGATCAGGCCCATATGCCCTGGAACCGTTGGAACCCCCGCCTTGGCGGCCAGCTTCTTCGACGCGATCTTGTCGCCCATGGCAGCGATTGCACTCGCGGGCGGGCCGATGAAGGCAACCCCTGCCTGTGCCAATGCAGCGGCAAACTCGGTCCGTTCCGAAAGAAAGCCATAGCCCGGATGCACCGCCTGCGCCCCGGTACGGTGCACAGCTTCCAGGATCGCGTCAATGCGAAGATACGAGGCGGCGGCGGCCGAGCCACCAATGTGAACCGCTTCATCGGCCATCTGCACATGCAGCGCATTGCGGTCAGCGTCTGAAAAGACCGCCGCCGTCGCAATCCCCATCCGCCGCGCGGTCTTGATCACGCGACAAGCAATTTCGCCGCGATTGGCGATCAGGATTTTCTTGAACACCGCCCGGTCCCCCAGCACATGCTTTGGCCGAACAATGGCACATGTTGTTGCGATCAGGCCATGCAACAAAACTATTATGGAACTAAATTTGTTGCCGACCGGTCGGGCCGCTGCCCGGCGCTCTGTCCCATACCGGGCACCGCCGCCACTTTTGGACTGGCATGTTTTCAGAGCGGTTCCAGACCGGAGCCGGATCTGCGGCAACCCGGCTTTTCCTTGATCGCGTCCTGCGCCAGCGGCGGCGACAACACGTCAGATGCCGATACCAAAACCACCGGGGCGGAAACCCCGGTGGCCAATTGGCGATGCCAATCGATCAGCGCCGCGATTTTCAGCGCAAGACGCATCCTGGAATGTTGAGCTCGTCGCAGAACACACCGGCGGCACCGCCGATAATGGCGCCGGCAACCGGGTTGCCGCCGATCGCGTCAGCAACGACAGCGCCGCCAAGCGCACCGGCAACGCCACGCTCGGCGTCGGTGTCAATCCCAAGCTCGGCGCAACCCGCGACCGATAGTGCAAACGCTGCCGCAGTAACCAATTTGATGATGTACATAACACTCGTCCTCTAGAGTTTCTCTTTGTAAACGTGCTATCTCGCGCAAGGTTCCAAACGTCAAAACATTCTTTATTTACCGGCGCGTTACCAGCGGAACCCCGCCCATTGACAACCAACGGGCCAGCGCCATGCAACCGGCCTTCAAACAAACCTGTTTTGGCGGACAAGTTCGGGACGGCCACAGGGGCAGATCCAGCGCCCGTCCTCCCTTCACCAAACACGCCAACGGTACCGGCGCCAGCACCGGCACTTGCGCAAACGCAAAATCGCTGCCTGACGCTTACCAGACCGGCTCGCCCAGCAGCAATTCATCGTCGTTGGTCACCGCACCAACGGCTCCGCCAACCAATGCGCCGATGATGGCGCCAGGACCCAGTATCGCCGTGGTTCCCGCTCCAAGGGCCGCACCCGACAAAGTCCTGTCAGCAAAATCCGCGCCACAACCAGCCAGAACCAGGGCCGCAGCCACAGCTAGAATAATGTTCCTGATCGCCATTTTATGGCTCCCCAAACTGCCTCACGTGCCGCTCAACGCCAGAACGGGTTGCCCAGGTTGAAAGTGTTGCCATTGGTCACGCCGCCGACAACGCCACCAACCAAAGCACCGGTTACCGGGTCCATGTTCAAAGCCGCAGCGCCCAAAGCGCCGATGCCGGCACCCGAAAGGGCGCGGTCGGCGAACTGGCTGCCACAGGCGGCCAGCAAAACAGCCAAAGCCCCGCACGCGAGGATTTTGGAAAGTGCTTGCATACTGGTCTGCCTCTCTCAATCGCTCGCCCTTGTTACGTAACGGGCGATGCCGACCGAAT
>JAYTCN010000278.1:0-1596 GCA_043736475.1 Paracoccaceae bacterium | reverse complement strand
TCGCATTGGGCCAGTTTCACCGACTTTCGGCAGCAAACTTGGTGCGAAACATGCATTCGCGGGTTGATGTGGCGTTGATGTGGCGTTGATGTAAGCTGATCGATGGTTCCATGGCAATAATCAATTTCGGCACAAGGCAGAAATAGGAGCGCCCGATCGCGAGTGACCGCTTTCCGACACGACCGCCTTGTCAATATAGCCCAAGGTCACGCAGCACCGACGGCCATGATGAAATTCGTTGGCGAGCCTTTTCCGGGTCTCTCCCTGCCACAGCATGGGTAACTAGGTTCAGAAGCGTCGCCAGAGGTCCAGTGCTTTCCAGAAAAGCGCCTGCCTTGGTCGAGGCGTGAAAGACATAGGGCGTGTACGCCTGAGCCCAACTGTTCAACTCGTCAGTAATAACCACCACGTCCATCCCAAGGCCCCGCGCCGTCCGCACAACGGTTTCAGCCTCGCGTGCGTATGGGACCATATCGACAAGGACCATCGCTCTTGCCTCGCTTCCCCTGCGGCGCGACGGAACCCATTCGACAAGCCCGCCATCATGGGCCGAGATATACCGAACGGATCCACGAACGATACCGAGCCGCCTTGCGAAGTCCTCGGCTAGCCCCCGGACCGTCTGAAACCCGGTGACAAAGACTTCATCGGCAAGGTCTATGGCCGTTATGGCCGCATCCCATTCCGTCCGAGCGATCTGGGCGCCGAGGCTGAGAATGGCATCGGCGTCTCGCTTCAGAAGGGTGCCCAACTCTCCTTCCAGTAGTCGCATGTAGCGGTCAGCAGCGTTGATGTGCAGATTTGCGGCGGGCGAGCCAATCTCGGCTTTCAGTTCGACCATCCCCCGAAAGCCGATCCGGCGCAGGAACCGGCTGACGGTGATCTCGCTGACCCCGGTCTTGGCAGCGATCGATGTGCCGGTTTCCACCGCAAGCGTTGTTTCATTCAGCAACAGCCACTGGGCAATCATCGCCTCGGATTTGGTCAAATCGGCCTGAACGCCGCGCAATCGGGCGGCAAGAGTGGATTCTGCAGGGTCTCGGGCAGGTTGGCTCATGACAGCATTTACAGCATCATTGGTTAATGTTAGCATTCTGTTTTAATTACCATGCCCGAGTCGCGGCCGCAAACAAAACGGTGGTGTCAGACGACTGCGATCCAGCCTCCGTTTCCCATACCCCGCCTTGGGTTCAGGCCGCCAGAAGGCCGCGCCACTCGGCGAGAGCGGCGGCGCGGGTCAGCTTGTTATGGTCTCGGTTCTGGAGATGGCGTTCCGTTGGAAAGTGGTTGTGGACCGAAGCATGGATTGAGGCGAACTTCTGCAACGTTCCCATGCGCCGGAACCGCAGCATCGCCCGCTCGCGTCGTCGGAATGGCCGGTGGAAATTCTCCGCTCGGTTGTTTAGCCAGCGGCCCATCTCCCGGTCGTCGCCGCGGCCAAGATCCTTTAGGGCGGCTCCGTAAGACCGTAGGCGATCAGTCACGATGACTTCCGGCCGCCCATGCCGCTTCATAGATTTCCTCAGAGTCTGATTCGAAACTCTATGAATGATGTCATTGTCTTGCGAGCATGCGGGTGACGCGGCGGATGTGGGC
>JAYTCN010000277.1:0-1597 GCA_043736475.1 Paracoccaceae bacterium | reverse complement strand
GCGATCCTGGTGCCAGCCACGCTCAAGCGTCCATGCGCACCCGGACCAACCCCGATATAGTCGCCACCGCGCCAATAGGTCAGATTGTGCCGCGATTCCTCGCCCGCAGCCGCATGGTTCGAAACTTCGTAACCAGGCAGTCCCGCCGCTTCGCATCTGGCTTGCGTCAGCAGGTAAAGGTCGGTGGCAAGGTCCTCATCCGGCAGGCCGCCAAGTTGGCCCCGACGATTGCGTTCATGAAATACCGTGCCCTCCTCGATGGTCAGTTGGTACAAGGACAGATGTCTGGGGGACAAGGCGAAGGCCTCCGAGAGCTCTTGGTCCCAATCGGCCAGACTCTGACCCTGCCTTGCGTAGATCAGGTCAAAATTGAAGCGCGGGAACGTCGTCTGGGCGATCTCGATGGCCCGAACTGCCTCCTTGGCGCTGTGCATTCGGCCCAATTGCCGCAGCGCATCGTCATTCAGGGCCTGAACCCCAATTGAAACCCGATTGACACCCGCCAGCCGATAATCCGCAAAACGCCCCGCCTCGACTGAGGTCGGATTGGCTTCCAGGGTGATCTCGGGGTCGTTTGACATCGGCCAGCATGTTCTAACCTTGTCGAGAATTGCCGCAACCAGGTCCGGGTCCATCAGCGACGGGGTGCCGCCGCCAAAAAACACCGATTGCAGGATTCTTCCCGCCGTCTCCCGACTTGTCCGGTCCAACTCGGCAAGAAAAGCCGATTGCCAGCGCTTCTGATCAACCCGGGCTGCAACATGACTGTTGAAATCGCAGTAGGGGCATTTCGATTGGCAAAAGGGCCAATGGATATAGAGCCCAAAGCCCAGGTTCGACGTCGTGTTCATTGCCCGGCCTTTCCTGTGACTCTGCCGCCCGGTTTGCCCAGTGCTGGTTGCGGATCTGGTCCTTGGTGCCAACCGGAGCGGCGCAAATGTTTCACGTGAAACAGGCGCTGATGAACTTCGCGACCGCATCAGCCCGGTGGCTGATCCTGTTCTTCAGGCCGGGATCCATTTCACCCATTGAGAGGACATGCCCGTCGGGCCGAAAGATCGGGTCATAGCCGTGACCGAATTTGCCCCGCATCGGCCAAACGATTTGCCCGGCCAGCCGCCCTTCAAAGACCTGCTCCCCGCCATCCGGCCAGGCCAGCGCCAGCACACAGCGAAACTCTGCCACCCGTGGCGCCGGCGCCCGAACCGCCTCCAAAAGTCCCCAGGTCTTGGTCATCGCGGCGCGAAAATCGCGACCCCGGGCCCCTTCGGCCCAATCCGCCGTATAGATCCCCGGCGCACCCCGCAAGTCCGCAACAACAAGCCCCGAATCATCCGCCAGAGTCGGCAAGCCCGATGCAACAACACCGGCTCGCGCCTTCAATCGGGCGTTTCCGACAAAAGACAGCTCGGTTTCTTCCGGTTCCGCCAGCCCCAGGTCCCGCAACGACCGCAATCTGGTGCCAAAAGGCGCAAGAAGTTCGGAAAACTCCGCCATCTTGCCGGCATTGCCCGTGGCGACCAGCAACTCAGCGCCGCGCAGCCCGGCCATCACGCCACTCCGATCGCCCGGGCCTGCGCCTTCACCAATTCGGCGA
>JAYTCN010000276.1:0-3934 GCA_043736475.1 Paracoccaceae bacterium | reverse complement strand
GCATCAATTCGCCCGCCCGCTTGCGCGGAACGTCAGCCAAATTCGACAGCGCCTCCTCCACCACCCGCATTTCGCCAAGGCAGGCGGCACGCACGATGATCGAGGGTGTCAACATCGCCTTGTTGACCAGAAAGGACACGACTTCAGCCAGCTCTTCGGCGTTGGCTTGCGTCAGAATACGCAGCACCGCGGTTTCCTCTGCATCGGCAACGAGCTCGGATGCATCGTTGGCCGGCAGCCAACCGCGTTCGGCCATCAATTGATGCATGCGATTTGACGCCCGCTTGGCTTGCATGATTCGGATGTCGAGCGGCAGGTCAGAACACGCCAACAGGCATTCCACCACGTCACCCGCATGACCGAACCGCGTATAGAGCCGATGGTAATCTTCATTCGAGAACGTGACCGCTGCATTCTCGAACAACAGCAGCGCC
This sequence comes from Paracoccaceae bacterium, assembly GCA_043736475.1. Taxonomy (GTDB): domain Bacteria; phylum Pseudomonadota; class Alphaproteobacteria; order Rhodobacterales; family Rhodobacteraceae; genus JANMOK01. The sequence continues at coordinate 3,500 of JAYTCN010000276.1, read as the reverse complement.
AACTTCATTGGACAGGATTTGACCACATAGTCGATCGCATCTTTACTGATGTCGGGTCTCAGCGCCACACATGCCTGGCGCGCCTCGTCGCCCACCCGCAGAATCGCCAGCATGTGCCAATGACCAAGTGCCGGCGTGGCGGACAGAAACGGCAGTGCCAGATCATCATCATCCGAGATAATCGAGAACAGAATATCGGCATGGAGCGCGGCAAGCCCGATCAGTCCGTCCGCCAGTACTTGGCGCACCTTCTTCACCGGATCGACCGCCAGTTTCAGAATCACTGGCACAACCTGCTCGCGCTCGCCTGAAGGCACATCATCCCTGCACAGAAAACCCGCCAATTGCGCCGCCATCTTGGCGCGCTGCTCGGTTTCGCCAGCCTCGATCACATGCAAGAAGATGCTGGTATCGAGTCCGAATCCGGGTTCTTTTTTCACAGAGTCCGACATGAAGCGTGAGCCTCCTTTTGCAGCCATCTTCACACTCAACCTTTAATAATTGGTTCACCACACCTGTTAGTAAACAGGTAAGGATTTCAGCTTGTTGTGGGTCATGGTTGGTCATTGCGGGGGCTTTGAACGGGTCTCGGCCGCTAGCCCCGCATCGAGGCTTCAGTCGGGTTTCACCGCGGCTCCAGTCGGCGTCAGCACCGGACTCACCGTCATCACGTCGCTGCCGCTCGCCTTGAAATCTTGCGGGTTACGCAGCCGCCGCCAGAAAGCAAAACCTGCGAGGCCCGCATGAACGGCGATCATATAAATCAGCCAACCTTCGCCGCCGATCCGCCGCATGATGTCACCCACCAGGATCGGTCCAACCATCGATCCAACGCCATATAGAAGAATCAGCTTGGCCGAAGCGCCCAAGACCTGTTCGCGTTTCAGATGATCGTTGGCATGTGCCACCACCAACGAATAGATCGGCAGCGACAACACGCCAAACGCGGTGATAAGCGAGATCAACATCACGCGTGTCAGATAATATCCACCTGCCAGCGTAACGGCCGCAATCACGGCTGAGACGAAAGCCAGCAGCATGATGATGGTGCGCCGGTCAATCCGATCGGAAATCCAGCCAATGGGATATTGTGACAAGATGACACCCAGCGGCGGCAGCGCCATCATGATCGACACCATCACCAGTGGCAGGCCCTTGGAAAGCCCGAACACGGCCCCCAGCGAAAAGAAGGCGCTCTGCCCCAGTCCGCAGGCCAGCACGCCAACAAGTGCAAGTGGCGAGGCCCGCCAGATTTCCTCCGCCGAGACCGGTTGCGCCCCTTCGACGCTTGGCGCCTCGGACGGCAGCAGGATCAGCGGTACCAGCGATAACGAAAACAGGCAGGATACCAGCACGAAACGCGCGAAGCCCGATGTGTCGGTGACGTTCAGAAATAGCTGTCCAACCCCGACGGAACCATAGGTCACGATCATGTAGATCGACATCATCTTCCCGCGGTTCTTGTTTGTGGATGCCGAATTGATCCAGCTCTCACAGACGATGAACATGCCCGCGACGCACAGCCCCGAGACCAGCCGCAATACAAACCAGAACAGCGGGGATTCCCAAAGCGGAAAGAGCAGCACGGCGGTGGAAACGATCGAGGCAAGGCCTGAGAACGCCCGCACATGGCCAACGGATTTCACCAGACGCGGCGTGATGGATGTGCTGATCAGCAATCCCGCCGCATAACCAGCCATGACGAAGCCTGTGACCCCAGTACCAAATTCGGCGGTATTGGCCGACACGCTGATGAGCGAGCCGCTCAAGCCATGGCCGAGGCAGAGCAATGCAACAGATACCAAAAGGGTCCACAGGGAAAACTTGGCCATTGCCGCAACGCTACTAGATTCCGCCGGGCGCGTCGCTAGCCAAAATCAATCACGTCTTGAACGCCAACATGAGCCCGAACTCAGGCGATAACGCCCGCCTGCCGAAGTTTGAATTGCAGCAAGTCGCGGTCGAACGGCATCATCAAAACATCGGCCGCGCCTTCAAGAATTGTCTGCCCGAACATATCGGTATCGGCGCGCTCAGCATAAATGAACACCACCGGCGGGCGGCCCTTGACACTGCAGCGCAGGCGCTTCACCAACTCCTTCGGCGCCACATCGCGCGCATTGGCGGAGAGCATCACCACCTCGGGTGAATTGTCATTGCAATAACGCAAGGCATCATCGGCGCTCGCCATCGGCGAGGTTTCGAGCCCGAGGCCCGACAGCATCTGTTCCAGACACCGTCTACCTTTGTTATCACTATCGATCAGCAGACATTTTGTCATGTCCACGAGCCTTTCCAGCTTCATCGCCCAGATGCCCCCGTCCACCCCATAATCGACTCCTGCGCGTCCATGGTTAACGATACGTTAACGGACTTATCCACAGCTTTTAAACAGGGTCTAACTGGTTGTATTCGCGACAGGAAACTCGCTTATCAACAGGTTTAACAACAATGGCTAAATTGCGGCGTTCGCGCCCCGTTCACGACTCGCACCGCGACTCAGTGCGACCCACATACAACGTCTAATTGCGGCATGACGATTTTCAACTTTATAGCTTAGGCCTTAGATTGGAACACTCTCACTGCCTGTCACCCCGGCGAACGCATACGGTCCCGCCGTTCCCGATTGACAGATTTTGGCGGCAGTCCAACTCTGTCACCAAAACCTGTCATCGGAGCCGAAAATTCAGTTGAATGCGCCGAAAACTAAGCCATAATACTCTCTTGCTAATTTATCTCCTGCCAATTACACTATTTTGGAGGCTTTCTTGCCGGACGTATGCCGGCTCACAACTCAGAAAGAAGGTTCTGCCATGCATGTTTCCCAACTACTCCGTGCTTGTGCGGCGGTGTTTGGCCCGGCCGCTCTGGCCTTTGCCCTGACTGCAACGCCCCTGGGGGCGATGCCTGCCGACGAACCCGACCCGCCTGGAACTTTTCGCTACATCGGCGCGGACGCAAATGCCGCCCGCGACCAGGTGCCTGATCCGAGTGTGCCGGAGCAAATACTAAGCGATACCAAATCAACCCAGGCGATCGAGAAGCGCGACACGTCCGCCCTTACAGACGACCGCTCGGTCAGCGTCCCGACGGCCTGGTGGGCGTACACGGGAATCACCGCATCGTCGGTCACCAGTTTTCTCAATGCCAACGGGGCTCGACTGACTGACATTGAGATTCACTCGATTGTCAGCGGTCAGCCGCGCTTTACGTTGCGCATGGTCCGCAACAGTGGCGCCTACGCCGTGCCGGGCTGGTGGTGGTATTTTGGTCAGACCTTCGCTGAGATCGGGCAGAAGCTTAACGCCAACAACGCCCGGCTGATCGACCTGGAGCCGTATGATAGCGGTGGCGGCGTTATCCGCTATGCTGCGGTCATGGTGTCGAACACTGGCGGCGCGGCCCGCTCCTCGACCTATCTGTCGGGCGTAAGTTCAAGCCAGATCTCCGCCCATCTCACAACAAGCGGCCATCGTCTGATTGATCTGGACACCTATTTT
>JAYTCN010000275.1:0-1600 GCA_043736475.1 Paracoccaceae bacterium | reverse complement strand
CCGTCATGCTGCGGGATTTTGCCGAGGTCCGGCACGTCTTCCTGGCCTCGGGTTCCTGTCTGCCGCTGCGCCCGGTGGAGGAACTGAAGGCTTACCTGCAATCACGTCCGCGGGTGGATTTTATCGAAAGTGTGACAACCGGAGATGTTGGCTGGACGATCGGGGGCCTGAATGTCGAACGCTTTACCCTGCGCTTTCCATTCAGCTGGCGTCGGCAGCGTCGGCTGTTTGATGGCTATGTGCGGCTGCAGCGCAATGTCGGCTACAAGCGACGCGTGCCCGATGGGCTGGTGCCACATCTTGGCAGTCAGTGGTGGTGCCTGACGCGGCAAACCCTGTCGGCCATTCTGGAAAGCCCGGACCGGGAGGAGATTGACCGCTATTTCCGACGGGTGTGGATTCCGGATGAGAGCTATTTCCAGACCATGGTGCGGCAGTATTCGGCCAATGTCGAAAGCCGGTCGCTGACACTGTCGAAATTCGACTTCCAGGGCAAACCGCATATCTTTTATGACGACCATCTGCAGCTCTTGCGCCGCTCCGATTGCTTTGTTGCCCGCAAGATCTGGCCACAGGCCGAAAAGCTGTATCAGACGTTTCTGAACGGTGATGCGGCAGGGCAGGCGACGGCCGAGCCCAATCCGGGCAAGATTGACCGGTTGTTTTCCAAGGCGGTGGAGCGACGGGTCAAGGGACGACCGGGCCTCTACATGCAAAGCCGGATGCCCAATGAAAACTGGGAGAATGGCCGGACGGCGGCGGCCTATTCGGTGTTCGAAGGCTTTGGCGAACTGTTCGAGAATTTCGAAGCCTGGCTTGGCAAGATCGCCGGAACCCGGGCCCATGGCCATCTTTACGCGCCGGATCGGGTGGAGTTTGCCGGTGGCGAGACGGTGTTCAACGGGGCCATGTCGGACAGTGCCAAGATCCGCGACTATGCCCCGAAGAACTTTCTGACCAATCTGGTCTGGAACACAAGGGGCGAGCGGCAGTGTTTCCAGTACGGTCCGCGCGACAGTCAGGAAATCGGCTGGTTCATGGCGGGTGACCCGAATGCGCAGATATCGGTAATCTCGGGTGCCTGGATCATCCCGCTGTTCCATTCGAACCAGAATTTCGGTGACATCCGGCGCGAAGCGGCGCGGTTGCAAAAGATCGAGGCCGATCATCTGGCCATCCTGCGCAGCCCGTGGACCAAGGCCAGGGTCAGGATCTGGTCGCTGGCGGAGTTTGTCGAAAACCCGATGGAACCGTTGCAAAGCGTCATCGACGAAATCAGCCCGCGCAGCCTGCGCCGCCTGACGGAAGCGCCGCGACTGTCTGACCTGAAAGGCTTTGGCCAGTTCCTGCAGAACCTGCGCAATCAGGGTATGCAGCCGATACTGATGGGCGATTTCCCGACGGGCGAAGACCCGACCGCTGCGACGTCGCGCCGCGGCCGGCCCTATCTGGTGAAGTGATACATGGCCAAGGCGCGCTATTCCTCGTTCGTCATTTTTGCGGAAATGCGAACCGGTTCGAATTTTCTGGAATCAAACCTCAATGCCATCCCCGGCGTGACCTGCCATGGCGAGGCGTTCAATGCCTATTTCATCGGGGG
>JAYTCN010000274.1:0-22714 GCA_043736475.1 Paracoccaceae bacterium | reverse complement strand
CGACCGGATCAGCGCATGGCCCTGAGCGATGCCGGGATCGGCGCCACCTTTGTCCAGCAAAGACAGCGGCGGACGATTGAGCAGATCGAATACAGCCGGAAAATCACCTTCAGCCACCAGATCGACCATGGTCGGGGCCGGTTTCAACCGATATTGCGGAAAAACAACGCGCGTTCCGTCGGCCACGACCCGGCCTTTGCCTTGCACATCAACACTGCCCTGAACAATATTGATTTCAAACGATTTTTGATTCAATGTGCCGAAGCCGGCGACGTCGGACGCAGTCGGCATGAATTTCAGAAATCGCGCGGTTGTGTCGGCAAATTCAAATTGCAATGTGAACTCTGGCGCGGCTTTGGTGGATCGGATGCCGCCGGCGACGCGCGAAATGGTGCCGCTCAGGATGTTTTGCGCAACCCAGGCTCGGGCTTTCGGCGCGGCGATCTCGGGCCAATAAGCCAAAAGATCGGCTGCGCTCAGACTCGTTGCACCCAGATCGAGGGTGTAAACCCAGTTGCCATCGGCGGTACGGATGTCGCCCGAGCCGAAAAGTCGTTTGTTGCCGTCGAAAACCACCATTTCGCCGATGGTGACTGCGAAAGGTTCGAGCGAAACCCGTGCCGTCGCCCGGCCGGCGGGGAAAACCAGCGCATCGGCAAACCCGCCGGGCGGAAAAACCGCAATGTCGCGCAAGTCCAGTTGCGCAATCAACGAATCAACGTTTGTTCCATTCGCCGAGCCCAGGATGATTTTGCCCGCCGAGGTTACCCTGACGCTGTCGGACGCAACGTTCAGTTCCGAAACGTCGAACACACCAGTCGCCGGATCATAGGTGAATCGCGACCTGGCCGACTGAAACGCCACGTCGGGCGCATCGTGCTGCACGATCACGCCGCTGCCGATATCCAGTGCGCCGCCAAAGCTGGCCAATGCCCCGTTGGCGGCGATTTCCAGCTCCAGTTTCCCCGACGCCGGCGCATCGAGGATCCGCAGCCAGTCCAACGCCGGAAACTGGTCGGCAAGGTCGAACGGCGAGGTGTTTCTGAATTCGGCTATCACGCTCGAAGTTCCAGACGCAACATTCTGTTTTGCCGAAATATTTACTTCGGAACCCTGGCCATCCGCTTGCGCGAGTTTGCCCGAGATACTGGCCGAATACCCCGTTTGGTGCGACCGCAACACCAGCTTGCCGCGGTCGATCCGCCATGACCTGCCGATCGCGTCGTCGCGATAGTTCACCACGGCGCCGGTGAAGGCAACCTCGGCCAGTTTGCGAAGTTCGGGCACCTCGCGCAAAAATTCGGTGCCGCTGATAACATCATTCAGATCACGCCCGACCGTGCCGTTCGCGGTGTCGAACGCTACGCTTTCTTCACCCAGTGACAGCCTGAAGGCGCCGCTTGCCGTCTTGCGCGCGAAAACTTTGGCACCAAGGATCTGAACACGCTCCGGCCTGACTTCGCCTTTCAACAGATCCAGCAGGGTAAATTTCACTTCGACCTGCGGCACCGAGAGCAAGACTCTGCCCTCGGCATCAACCAGGCGCACGTCATAGGCGGTCACCCCGGTAAACCGGTCCATATGCGCCATCGACACGCTCAGACTGGCGATTTCGAAATGCTGACCGGGCAAGGTTTCGGACAGGCGCTCGGCCAGCATGCCTGCCGCAAACGGCAGCCGCACTTCGGCGCGGTCCATGACGACAACAATGCCAATCAGCACTGCGATGAGTACAGCCAGCCCTTCGGCCATCAGCCAAACCAGACCTTGGACCGCGCCAACAGAAAAACGGGCGCGGCGGTTCGGCCGAACCGGCGTTTCCTTTTTTCCGCTTTCAAGTCGAGGCCGCAACATTTCTGCCTGTCTGATCGTCCTGCGCCACGGTCGCAAATCCCCAACCATGCCGACGGCCACCCTAGCACCCTGCGCCTTGCCAATTCCAGCGCCACGCGTCGGATTGCTGTCCGTTGGTTTTCACGTCAAAAACCGGCCATTCGCCCCGCATTTTTTCATCAAATTCCGCAAACAAGCGGAACATTGCCGATGGCGGCATCGGTTTGCCAAAAGTCGGCGCGGCGCTCTAGGCAAACTGTGCAGAATTTCCCTATAAACCGCGCACCGGGAGTGTGCACTGGTCTTTCCTGCAAGACAGGGACGATCGCCAAAAAACAACAAACGCCAAATAATCAAGGCAAGGGTTTCTTCGCTCAATGCAATCGACGTTCCGCAACCTCAACCTTGCGCTTGGTCGCCATGTGCCGCCGCTTCGCATTTTCCTGAAAAGCGATACCGGCACCCGCTACTTTGAATTATCCCCGGTCAAGCAAATACTCATGGGATCGACCGTGCTCCTGTGCGGCGGCTGGCTGCTGCTGTCAACGACGGCGCTGTTGTTGAATTCTTTTGCCGCCAATACCGCGCAGAACCAGTCAAAAGTTCTGCAGCAAGCCTATGAAGCCCGAATCGCAGCGCTCACCTCGGAACGCGACGCCAGCGTGACCGCGACGCAAGAGGCCCGTGATCGTTTTGCCCTGGCCCTCGCCCGGATATCGGATCAGCAGTCGCAAATACTTGCCGTCACCGGCCAACAGAATGCTTTGGCGACGGAACTCGATCTGATGCGCGCCAAATATGCGTTTGCCATCAATGCCCGCGACGCCGCCGAATTCCAAAACCAGGAATTGCAGGCCAGAACAAATTCTCTGACCGGGCCGTCGGCAGGCACAAACCCGGCTGAACTGGCGGACACGCTGCAGACCATTTCGCTGGCCCTGTCCGAAACCGTGCGCGAGCGCGATGCGGCGGAAACGTCGGCAGAGACATTCGAAGCGCAAATCGCCGGCCTGCAGCTCAAGATGCGTGTCAACGCCGAACGCCAGGACCGGATGTTGTCACGCCTTGAAGAGGCAGTGACCGGGTCCTTCGCCCCGCTCGAAGGCATGTTTGAGGCAGCCGGGCTTGATGTCGGCCGAATTGTCGGTGACGTTCAACTTTCCCATACCGGCACCGGCGGCCCGCTGTCGCCCTTTGTCAGCTCCAAGGGCGCGGGTGCTTTGTCGCTGATGGAAGAAACCGCGCTTGATCCAAACCAGCGATTCCAGAATCTGCTGCATGACATTGACGCGGTGAATTCGTTACAGATTGCCGCGGTATCGCTGCCGTTTTCCAACCCGGTTGCCGGACCCTACCGCTACACCAGCGGTTTTGGCGGCCGTTCCGACCCCAAGGGCGCTGGCTGGCGCCAGCACAACGGTCTTGATTTCGCCGGTTCGGTCGGCACCGACATCGTGGCCTCGGGCGATGGAACCGTTAGCTTCGCCGGTCGCCAGAGCGGCTACGGCAATATGATCAAGATCCGGCACACGGACGGCTATGAATCAATGTACGGGCATCTCAGTTCAATATCGGTGAATGTCGGCGATCATGTCTCGCGCGGGGATCATATCGGTGATATGGGGAACACGGGCCGCAGTACGGGTACCCACCTGCACTACGAGATTCATCTCAGCGGCGATCCACTGAACCCGATGACCTTCCTTGAGGCTGCCAGAAATGTTCTCTAAACCAAAAACCCCTGACGCTCCCGAAGCTTCCAAACCGTCCGTTCCGATGGCTCCACCGGCGGCCCCGATGCCGATGACCCCCGGCAGCCCGCCGCTCACGCCAAAGGCCAAGCCGGCCCCATCGATCCTGTCGTCGGATCTGGTGATCAAGGGCGACATCAAATCGACCGGCGACATCCAGGTCGAAGGCACGATCGAAGGCGATGTCCGCGCCCACCTCTTGACCGTCGGCGAAGGCGCCATCGTCAAAGGCGAAGTCGTCGCCGATGACGTGGTGGTCAATGGCCGCGTCGTTGGCCGGGTCCGCGGCATCAAGGTCCGCCTCACCTCCTCGGCCCGGGTCGAGGGCGACATCGTCCACAAGACCATCGCCATCGAAAGCGGCGCCCATTTCGAAGGCTCGGTCCAGCGCCAGGAAGACCCGCTGAACGCCGCGTCCGACAAGCCCAAAGGCGCGCCGCACCCCTGAATCCCGCTGCCCCGGACTTCGGATCCGGGGCCGCCTGAATTCCCGGCCACAACCCCCGCGCCTGCGCCTCGCTGCGGCTCTTGCCGGTCTCTTCCCTGGCCAGTGCCGCTGCCAAGAACCCGTTCAGCACTTCGCGGCACCGGCCCTTCACGGTGCCAGCACCATTTCCCACTCGATCAAGATGCCGTCTTCAGCATCCAGCCGCTGCCCATTCACGCGAAAACCCGCTTTTTCCAGCACCCGCCCCGACGCCGGGTTGGCCACCGCGCTTTCGGCGCATACGACGCGCACGCCCCGTTTCGCCAGCACCGGCAGAAGTGCGGCAACCAGCAATGTTGCATAGCCCCTGCTCCGCCGCGCCGGGCCACGGCATAGCCAATCTCGACTCGGTCGCCAGCAACCGGGGCCTTGACCGCCGCTGAAGCGACAACCGCGTCATCAACCTCGCCAAGCCAAGTGCCCCAACCTTGCGCCGCAGCCAATTCAGCACAAGCCCCGCCAGCATTTCCAGGACCGGCGCAGGCTCCAACCCGCCTTCGGGCGCTTGCCAGCCGCGCCACGTATTCGCGCCGTTCAATGCGGCATAGTCGGCAGGCCGCGTCGGGACCAGTAGTAGGGTCACCGTTCAGCCTGCGCCTCGCCGCGCGACTTGCCGGTCACGTCCTTCGCCAAAGCCGCCGCCATGAACCCGTCCAGATCGCCGTCCAGAACCCCTTGCGAATCCGAGGTCTCATGATTGGTGCGCAGATCCTTCACCATCTGATAGGGCTGCAACACATAGGACCGGATCTGGTTGCCCCAACCGGCATCGCCCTTGTTCTCGTGCTGTTCGGTGATCTTCTCGTTGCGCTTCCGCATCTCCAGCTCGTACAGCCGCGATTTCAGCGCCGCCCAGCAGTTGGCCCGGTTCTGGTGCTGCGATTTTTCCGATGATGTCACCATGATTCCGGTCGGGAAATGGGTGATCCGCACCGCCGAATCCGTCGTGTTGACATGCTGACCGCCAGCCCCGGAGGATCGGTAGGTATCAATCCGGCAATCCCCCGGATTGATCTCGATCTCGATATTGTCGTCGACCACCGGATAGACCCAGATCGAGGAAAACGACGTGTGCCGGCGGGCAGCCGAGTCATAGGGCGAAATCCGCACCTGCCGGTGCACGCCGCTTTCCGCCTTCAGCCAGCCATAGGCATTCAATCCCTTGATCTGATAGGTTGCCGATTTGATCCCGGCTTCCTCGCCGGCGCTTTCGGCCATCAGATCGACCTTATAGCCATGCTGCTCGGCCCAGCGCACATACATCCGCGCCAACATGCTGGCCCAATCGCAAGACTCGGTCCCGCCAGCCCCGGCATTGATCTCCAGAAACGTGTCGTTGCCATCGGCCTCGCCGTTCAGCAATGCCTCGATCTCGCGCTTCGCCGCCCGTTCCTGCAACACCTTCAGCGCCGTTTCGGCCTCGGCCACCACTTCGACATCGTTCTCGGCCTCACCCAATTCGATCAGCTCGGCATTGTCTTTCAACGCGGTCGCCAGACTTTCATAGGCACTCATGGCATCGGCCAATACCTGGCGTTCGCGCATCAGTTTCTGCGCCTTGGCCGCGTCGTTCCACAGCTTCGGATCTTCCGCCATCGCATCCAACTCTTCCAGCCGATGCCCTGCCGTATCCCAACCCAACCGCTGGCGCAGCAAACCCAGCGATTTTTCGATCGCGGCGATGGTGTTCAGGGTTTCGGCACGCATCGGAAAGGCTCCACTCAAAAGTCAGTAGGGGTTTAACGAGACGGCCTAGCAGGGTAAAGGGCAACGCGCTCCTTCCCTCGCTTGCGGGGGAAGGTTGGGATGGGGGCTCACCTAATACAACCCGCCGCTCGACAAGGTGCCAAACGTCGCCGTGGGCGGCAAAATCACGGCCTCGCCGTCCAGCGTCACCGTCAGGTTCTCGCTTTCGCCGCGGGCAAACAGCAGCAGATCCCGACCCATGACAAAGCCGCCATCGACAAAGGCGCCAAAGGCACCATAGTCGGGCTCTTCGCCGTCGCGGAACAATTCCGCCACCACCCACTCGCCCGACATATCGTCGGCCAGGCGCTCGCCGGTATAGCGATCGAGCTTGACGAAATGCGAATTCGGCGGCACCGGCATGTCATAGGAGCCATGGTTTTCCAGCGCCACCCGCATGAATTCGCTGAACACCGGCCCGCAGAGCGTGCCGCCAAACGCCCCCGGCCCCATGTTGCGCGGCGTATCAAAGCCGATATAACACCCGGCGGCAATTTTCGGGGTGAAGCCGATGAACCATACGTCCTTGGCATCATTGGTCGTGCCGGTCTTGCCCGAAATCGGCACCCCCAGCACCCCGACGGTCGAAGCCGCCGTGCCGCGTTCGACCACCCCGCGCATCATCGCCGACAACTGATAGGCCGTCACCGCATCCATGATCCGGTCGGCCTTGTTCTCGACCCAGGGCTCGGCCATCACGTCGATCGTTGTCTGCTGGCATTCGTGGCAAATCCGCGCGTCGTGCTGGTAAATCGTGTTGCCGTCGCGGTCCTGCACCCGGTCGACCAGCGTCGGCTCGACCCGGATGCCGCCATTGGCGAACATCGAATAGGCGGTGACCATTTTCAGCAATGTCGTCTCGCCCGCGCCCAGCGCGTTGGCCAGCACTTCCTGCATTTCGTCGTACACGCCAAAACGCTCGGCATATTCGGCGACGACATCCATGCCGATATCCTGCGCCACCCGCACCGTCATCAGGTTGCGCGACTGCTCGATCCCGGTGCGCAGCGGCGCTGGCCCGTAATATTTGTTCGACGAATTCTGCGGCCGCCAGACGCCTTGCGGGGTGTCCACCTCGATCGGGGCATCGACCACAATCGTGCCGGGCGTATAGCCATTGTCCAAAGCCGCCGCATAGACAAAGGGCTTGAACGCCGATCCCGGCTGCCGCATCGCCTGCGTCGCCCGGTTGAACACGCTGGACTGATACGAAAACCCGCCCTGCATGGCGATCACCCGCCCGGTACGGGTGTCCATGGCCATGAAGGCGCCCTGCACTTCCGGGATTTGGTTGAAGGTCCACTTCTCGAACGCGCCGTCGGTCTCAACCGCACCGACAAAAATCACATCGCCCACGGCCCACAGGTCATCGGGCGAATCCGGCTTGCCGCCACGGCCGCCATCGGCATCGCGTGGCCGGGCCCAGTCGGCCTCCTCGATGTCAAGGAAATGGCCATCCTCGTCGGTGTCGACGCCTTCGATTCCGATCCGGGCCGAGGTTTCACCCAACTCCAGAATTACCGCCGGATACCAGCCATCGATGTCGCGCGGCACCTGCGCCTCGGCCAGGGCGGTGCGCCAGCCCGCCTCATCACCCAGCAACGATGGGTCAAGCTGGAAAACCGGGCCGCGGTACTGCCCCTGGTCACGATCATAGGCCACCAATTGCTGGCGCAGCGCGGCAGCGGCAACTTTCTGCAAGTCAGGGTTAACCGTGGCACGGATCGACAGGCCGCCACCAAATAGCTTTTCCTCGCCCAGACTGACCGTGAGTTCGCGGCGGATTTCGTCGGAAAAATAGTCGCGCGGCTGCAGCGAGTTGACCCGGCTGGAATAGTCGCCGCCCTGCACCGACAACAGCGGGGCCGCCGTTTCGGCCTCGGCAACTTCAGCGGTGATATAGCCGTTCTCGGCCATCTCGCGAATTGTGTTATTGCGCCAGAAAATCGCCTGCTCGGTTTCGGTCACCGGATGCCGGTCCGAAGGCGCTTTCGGCAGCGACGCCAGATAGGCCGCCTCGCCGACGCTCAGCTCTTCCAGGGTCTTGTTGAAATAGGTCTGCGCCGCCGCCGTCACCCCGTAGGAATTCTGGCCGAGGAATATTTCGTTGAGGTAAATCCCCAGAATCTCGTCTTTGTTCAGCACCTGCTCCAGCCGGTTCGCCAGTAAGATCTCTTTGATCTTGCGCTCCGCCGACCGATCCCCTGACAGCAAAAAGTTCTTCATCACCTGCTGGGTAATGGTCGAGGCACCGCGTTTTCGCCCGCCTTTCGCCGCTTCGAGCGCCGCCTTCACAATCCCCAAAGGGTCAAATCCCGAATGCCGGTAGAAATTCTTGTCCTCGGCACTGATGAAGGCGTTTTTTACCAGATCGGGGATTTCGTCGATTGGGGTATATATCCGGCGCTCGCGGGCAAATTCGTCCATCAGATCGCCCTGGGCCGAATAGATGCGGCTCAATGTCGGTGGCTGATACTGGGCCAGAACTTCGTGGTCGGGCAGGTCCTGACCATAATACCATAGCGCCGCCAGCACCAAAATCCCGGCAAACACCAGTCCGATGGTCAGGGCGCTGAAAAAGAATCCGAAAAACCGGAATATCGACAAAAGCACGGGCGGATTGATCCTTTGGCTGGTTGAAAACTCCATATAGTGTCTTGCCCCAAAAAGGTCAAAACACCGTTACGCCACCGCGCGGTGAATGGCGCAAAAGCGCAACAGCCACCTGCAGACGCCCGCCGCTAGCGCAACGCCGCCGCCGCCCGGTCCTGATCGACCCAGGTGTCCAGCGCCACCAAAATCCCCGTCGCAGCCCTTTCGCGCCAAGATGGTGATTGCAGGTTCGCCAGGTCGGTCTTGCTCGACAGAAACCCCATCTCAAGCAACAAGGATGGCATGTCGGGGGCCTTCAGAACCCGCAAATCCGCGCTCCAGAACGGATGGTTCCTGGTTACACCCACGGTGCTGCCCAATCCTTGCACCAGCGCTTCGCCCAAGTTCCGCGACCGCGCATCGGTCTCGACCCGGGCCAGATCGATCAGGGCCAGGGCCACCTGATCTTCGCCACCCGTATAGTCGGCACCGGCGAAGATATCGGACTGGTTCTCAAATTCCGCCAGCTGCCGCGCGGCCTCGCTCGACGCCTGATCGGACAAGGAATAGATCGTCGCGCCACTGACATCACCCGTTTCGACCGTATTGGCATGGATCGACAAAAACACGTCCGCATTGGCCGAACGCGCCGATTCCACCCGGTCGCGCAACGACACGAATACGTCCGCGTCTCTGGTCAAGAAAACCGCGTAATCTCCTGATTTTTCAAGCACATCCCGCAGTTCAAGAGAAAATTCCAGCACCAGGTTCTTTTCCGAAAACCCGTCGCGCACCGCGCCCGGGTCGATGCCGCCATGTCCGGGATCAATGGCGACAACGACCGGCCCGTCCTGCATCGCCCGCGCCCGCAAACCGGCAATCCCGCTTGACAAGGGTGCATCCCACATCGCGTTCTTCGGCGCCCCCGCGCCGACGTCAAACTCTGCCTGATCCGCATTTCGCAGCAAGATGACCAGCTGGTTGTTTTGGAAAACCACGCTTTCCACCGCCAGTGGCTCGTCAAGATCAACGACCAGGCGGCTCCAGCCCGGCCGGAACATGCCAAACCGCAGATCAAGCCGCTGCCCGAACTCTTTGGGCAATGCGGCCAGATCGGTATCGCGCAAGTCAACGACCAGCCGGTTTGGTTCCGCCAGGGTGAATACCCGGTGTTCGACCGCCCGCGACAGGTTCAGCGCAATCGCCAGACCACCACCGATCCGGTTTTCGACCGCCGAATTTGCCGCATTGATCGTCGCCAATTTGCCCTCGGCCAATGCCCCGGATGCACCGGCGAAAGCAATGCAAAAGGCTGGCAGGAGGCCGCGCAGAATCGATTTCATCCAGATCACACTGCCGATCAGCGCCGCAGTGTCGGCGGCTTCGTTTCGGCGCTGCTCCTAGCACATGTCCGGGCAACAAGAAATGAATTGTGTTTCACCTGCCGGACATACTATCGTCGCGCGACCGGGCTGTTTTGCGCAAATTCCGCGTAACAGGTCCGGCAAATGAGATTTGTCGTTCGTCCGACCCAAACGCAGCGGCCCGATTGTCGCTGGAACCTTTGCCAGGACGCGCGACCGGCGCTTGCGCCACTGCATAGATAACCGTGCCCTTGGGCCGGATCTTTTAACAGGTGCCTCGAAAAGGTGCCGGAGACAAACCGCGATGAAACGCGCAACAGATTTACAGGTCATTGCCAGCGCAACTGCGCTGCAACAGCCATTGTCTGCGCGCCGCTTCGCCCAAACATTGAGAACGCCCGCCACCTTCCTGCCTGGTCAGGATGGGCGGCTGGGCCGTTCCAGAAAGACACAATGCCAACGAAAATGCTTATTGATGCCACCCACGCCGAGGAAACCCGCGTGGTCGTGGTCGATGGAAACAAGGTCGAGGAATTCGATTTTGAATCGGTCAACAAACGCCAGCTGGCTGGCAATATCTACCTCGCCAAGGTAACAAGGGTCGAACCCTCGCTGCAGGCCGCCTTCGTCGATTACGGCGGCAACCGCCATGGTTTCCTGGCTTTCGCCGAGATTCATCCCGATTATTACCAGATCCCGGTCGAAGACCGCCGGGCGCTGATGGAAGAGGAAGAGGCGGCGCATCGTTCGCAAGACGACGAAGACGAGAGCAAGCCCCGCAACGACCGCAGCCGGTCGCGCAATCGTCGCCCGCGAAAAGCGGCGGAAGCGACAACAGACGGCGCCGCATCACTCGACGCCGTGGTCTCTGAACCGGTTGATTTGACCGCCGACGCCGCCGAAGACGGCGCACCGATCGAGGTTGTCGAAAATCAGTCGGCCGATGACGACGACCATTCCGACCCGGAGCACGAACACGATCACGATCACGATCAGCCGCACGACGATGTCGAACACATCGGCGAGGCGGAAGTTTCCGAGGAAATCGCCCCGCGCCGGTCGCGCCAGCGCCGTTACAAAATCCAGGAAGTCATCAAGGTCCGCCAAATCCTGCTGATCCAGGTGGTCAAGGAAGAGCGCGGCAACAAGGGCGCGGCGCTGACCACCTATCTCTCGCTTGCCGGTCGCTACTGCGTGCTGATGCCGAACACCGCCCGTGGCGGCGGCATCAGCCGCAAGATCACCTCGGCGGTTGACCGCAAGAAACTCAAAGACATCGCCGGCGAAATCGAAGTGCCGCGCGGTGCCGGCCTGATCATCCGCACCGCCGGCAGCCAGCGCACCAAGACCGAGATCAAGCGCGACTACGAATACCTGCTGCGGCAATGGGAGCAGATCCGCGACCTGACCCTGCAATCGATCGCGCCCGCGCCGATCTACGAGGAGGGCAGCCTGATCAAGCGCTCGATCCGCGACCTCTACTCGCGCGAGATCGACGAGATTCTGGTCGAAGGCGAACGCGGCTACCGCGAGGCCAAGGACTATATGAAAATGCTGATGCCGTCGCATTCCAAGAACGTCAAACTCTACGCCGAACCGACGCCGTTGTTCTCGCGCTTCCAGGTCGAAACCTACCTCGCCGCGATGTTCAACCCGACGGTCCAGCTCAAATCCGGCGGCTATATCGTCATCGGCGTCACCGAAGCCCTCGTCGCCATCGACGTCAATTCCGGCCGCGCCACCCGCGAAAATTCGATCGAGGACACCGCGACAAAAACCAACCTCGAAGCCGCCGACGAGATTCCGCGCCAGTTGCGCCTGCGCGACCTGGCGGGCCTGATCGTCATCGACTTCATCGACATGGAAGACCGCCGCAATAATGCCGCGGTGGAAAAGCGGATCAAAGACCGGCTGAAAATGGACCGCGCCCGCATCCAGATCGGCCGCATCTCCGGTTTTGGCCTCTTGGAAATGTCGCGCCAGCGCCTGCGCCCGGGCATGCTCGAAGCCACCACCCAGCCCTGCCCGCATTGCCACGGCACCGGCCACACCCGTTCCGACGATTCGCTCGCCCTGTCGATCCTGCGCGAGCTGGAAGAGGAAGGCGGCCGCAAACGCTCGAAAGAAGTGCTGGTCAAAGTGCCGTTCCAGATCGCCAACTACATCCTCAACCAGAAACGCGATCACGTGGCGATGATCGAAAGCCGCTTTGGCCTGTCGGTCCGCGTCGAGGGTGATCCGCACAAGATCAGCCCGGAATTCGAGATCGAGCGTTTCAAGGTCGCCACCCGCTTTGTCCCCGAACCGGTCGAAAACGCGGCGATTCGCCTCGATTCGCTGCCAATGCCGGAAGAAGTCGAAGACGACATCGCCGATGAATCCGAGACCGAAGACGACGAAGTTTCGTCCGCTGACGCTCGCTCCGAACCGGAGCGCAGCGACGCCAAGGGCGATGATCGTGTCGATGGCGACGGCAAGAAACGCCGCCGCCGTCGCCGCCGTCGCGGTGGCGCCGGTCGCAGCCGCGAAGATGGTCCGGTGACCCAGAATGGCGAAACAGAGCAAGGCGACACCGGCGAATCGGATGCCGCCGAAGCCCCCGATCCCGCCGTCGCGCCCAGCGAACCGGCGAAATCCAAACCCCGATCGCGCTCGCGTTCGCGTGGCCGCAAGCCAGACCCGGCGGTCGTCGAAACTTCGGTCGCGCTTTTGGCCGAGGTGATCGCCGTACCCGACACCGCCGGCACCCCGGTCGTGGTGCCCGAACCGACCGCTGCGCAAAAACCGGCAAGCCGCAGTCGGAAAAAACCCGAACTTCTGGCCGAACTTGGCAGCGTCGCCCTGTCCGAACGCAGCCCGGCGCCAGCAGCAAAACCCGCAAAGGTTAAATTGGTCCAGATCGAACCGGCCAAGGCACCAACGGCGAAAAAACCGCGCGCCAAACCAGCGGCAAAAGCCGGGCCGGATGCCGAACCGGTTGCGTTGGCCGAACCCGAACCGGAAGGTCCGAAAAAACGCGGCTGGTGGTCGCGGGCAACGGGACGGTAGACGCGCCTGACGAACCCGGATCTGGCACCCCGGACTTGGTCCGGGGTCCAGTCGGCACAAAGCCCAGCGCACCGGGTCGCCACTGTCACCGAAACAAATGCCATCCCGGTCGCGCCGGCTTTTTTCTTGCACCCTGCCCGCACACTTGCGACAAGGCATCAACCAGCGAGGACCGGTGATGCGCCTTATATTCCTGATGCTTTTTCTATTCGCCTCGCCGCAAACGCACGCCCAGTCGCTCGACAACCTCAGCGCCTCCGACCGCGCCATCCTGCAAGCCGAAATTCGCGCCTATCTTCTGGCCAACCCGGACCTCGTCTACGAGATGGTGAAAATCATCGAAGACCGCCAGGCGCTCGATCAGGCCGGCATTGACAGCGCCTTGATCCGGGCCAACGCCGGCGAACTGTTTGACGACGGCTTTTCCTGGATCGGCGGCAATCCCGACGGCGACGTGACGATGGTCGAGTTTCTCGACTACAAATGCAGCTACTGCAAAAAGGCCCATGCCGAGGTGCAGGCGTTGATCGAATCTGACAGCAACATTCGCTACATCATCAAGGAATTCCCGATCCTCGGCCCGGAATCGGAACTGGGCGCCCGTGCCGCCCTGGCGGTCTTGGCTTCGTCGCCGCAGGCATTCCCCGAATTTCACGACCTGCTCATGCGCTTCAACGGTCCGCTCACCCTGCAGACATTGACCCGGATCGCCGGCCAGGCCGACGCCGATCCGGCCAGCATGGCCGATGCCATGAACAGCGACGCGGTGACGCTGGCCATCAATGCCAACAGGGCATTGGCGCAACGCCTGCAAGTGGACGGCACCCCGATGTTTGTGATCGGCGACCAGATGCAGCGCGGCTATGCACCCTTGGCCGACATGCAGGCCCGCGTCGCCCAGGCCCGCGACGCCAGCTGATTGCGTCATTTCCTGTTTCCTGACGGGCCGTCCCGGTCTATAGAGAGCCAAAGGAATAACCTGCGCAGGCAATGTCTTGCGAACAATATGAGGGGCGGATGAGCGATAAACCCTACGAGTCCGATGTGGCTTTTGTCAAAGCGCTTGCCGAACTGCTGCGCGCCAATGACCTGACCGAGCTTCAGGTCAAACGTGAATTCGGCGAAAACGATACTCTGAACGTCACCGTTTCGCGCAAAATCGTCGCCGCGCCGGTCAGCGTTGCCGTCCCCTTGGCCCATCACCCTGCGGCGCCGCAGCCGGTCCATGCTGCATCGGCAGCCGCGCCGCACGCGCCCGGCCACAGCGCCGGCGACCCGGCCCAGCATCCGGGCGCGGTCAATTCGCCCATGGTCGGCACCGCGTTCCTTTCCGCCGAGCCTGGCGCCGCCGCATTCGTGAAAGTCGGCGACGAGGTCAAGGAAGGCCAGACCCTGCTCATCATCGAAGCGATGAAGACCATGAACCAGATCCCGTCGCCGAAATCAGGCAAGGTGCTGCGCATCTTGGTCGAGGATGGCTCACCCGTCGAGTTCGGCGAACCGCTCATCATTCTCGAATAGGCTGCGCGCATGTTCTCCAAAATCCTCATCGCCAACCGCGGCGAAATCGCCCTGCGCATCATCCGCGCCTGCCAGGAAATGGGCATCCGGACCGTCGCTGTGCATTCCACCGCCGATGTCGATGCCATGCATGTGCGCATGGCCGATGAAAGCGTCTGCATCGGCCCGCCGCCGGGCAGCCAGTCCTACCTGTCGATTCCGGCCATCATTTCCGCCTGCGAAATCACCGGTGCCGAAGCCATCCATCCGGGCTATGGCTTTCTGTCGGAAAACGCCAATTTCGTCTCGATTGTCGAAGACCACGGCATCACTTTCATCGGCCCGAAAGCTGCCCATATCAACATCATGGGCGACAAGATTACCGCCAAGACGACGATGAAGAACCTCGGCGTGCCCTGTGTTCCCGGTTCTGACGGCGGGGTTCCGACCTATGAGGATGCGGCGAAGGTCGCCGAAAAAATGGGCTATCCGGTCATCGTCAAGGCCACCGCCGGCGGCGGCGGCCGTGGCATGAAGGTCGCGCAGACCGCCGCAGACCTCGAAATCGCCTTCCGCTCCGCCCGCGCCGAGGCCAAGTCCGCCTTCGGCAATGACGAAGTTTACCTCGAAAAATACCTGACCCTGCCGCGCCATATCGAGATCCAGGTCTTCGGTGACGGCCGCGGCAAGGCCGTCCACCTCGGCGAACGCGATTGCTCGCTGCAACGGCGGCACCAGAAAGTAATGGAAGAATGCCCCTCGCCCGCCATCGACGCCAAGACCCGGGCCAAGATCGGCAAGACCTGCGCCGATGCCATCGCCGGGATCGGCTATTCCGGTGCCGGCACCATCGAATTCCTCTACGAGCGCGGCGAATTCTTCTTCATCGAGATGAACACCCGCCTGCAAGTCGAACACCCGGTCACCGAGGCGGTCTACGGCGTCGATCTGGTGCGCGAGCAGATCCGGGTGGCAGCGGGCGAGGAAATGTCGTTCCGCCAGGAAGATTTGCTGCCACAAGGCCATTCAATCGAATGTCGCATCAACGCCGAGAAACTGCCCGAATTCCGCCCCAGCCCCGGCAAAGTGCTTGGCTTCCACGCCCCCGGCGGCCTTGGCGTGCGCATGGATTCCGCCCTCTACGCCGGCTATTCGATTCCGCCCTATTACGACAGCCTGATCGGCAAGTTGATCGTCCATGCACCCGATCGACCGACCGCGATTGCCCGCTTGCGTCGCGCGTTGAACGAATTGGTCGTTGATGGTGTTGACACAACCACGCCGCTTTTCCATCGTCTGCTGGAAAACGACGACGTCAACCGAGGCGACTACAACATTCACTGGCTCGAGAAATGGCTGGCTGCTTCCTGATTTGCGGAAATAATTAGATGAGTGGCATGCGCGATGATCTGGAGATCACTCCGACGCTGATCCTGCGCGCCTATGCGGCCGGCGTTTTCCCGATGGCCGATTCCGCGGGTTCCGAGGAAATCTTCTGGGTCGATCCCAAAAAGCGCGGCGTCTTGCCTCTCGACAAGTTTCACCTGTCAACCAGCCTGCGCAAACGCGCGCTCAAGGCCGACTACGAAATCCGCATCAACACCGCCTTCCCCCGCGTTGTCGCCGCCTGTGCCGACCGGCCCGAGACCTGGATCAATGCCGAGATCAACGACCATTTCTGCACTTTGTACCGCATGGGTTACGCGCATTCGGTCGAGATCTGGATCCACGACAACCTCGTCGGCGGCCTTTACGGCATCGCCATGGGCGGCGCATTCTTTGGCGAAAGCATGTTTTCGCGCCAGCGCGACGCCTCGAAACTTGCCATACTGGCCCTGGTCGCCCGGCTAAAGGCCGGTGGCTTCAAATTGCTCGACACCCAGTTTGTCACCGATCACCTGCTATCGCTTGGTGCCGCCGAAATTTCCCGCGTCGAATATCACAAAAGGCTGGAAACTGCACTGACTGCGCATGGCGATTTCTGGAAGCTCGACCGCCGGGCTTCGGTTCAGGATTTGGTGCAGTTGATCACCCAGACGTCATAGCGCGGGTGATCCAGCGCCGACAGCGCCGGGCTGGAACCGAACATCCAGCCCTTGAACCGGGGCTCGCTTTCCCGGATATCGCGTATTTCCAGCAAAGCCACCGCCTCGCCGCCCAGATCGCCGTCGTTGTACAGACAGGCGTCGACTTTGATTTCCAGCCGCTCGAATGCCGCCGTTTGTCCGACGGCGATGCTGAATTCGGCAACCTGTGAACTCATCTTGTCCAAACCGCGCAGGACCACCCCGTCGCCATCAACCATCGCGCCACTGCTATCCTGTGCCAAAGCATTGCAAGGCAGCAGCATCGCCAACAGGGCCGCCCTACTTCGGTTCATCGGTCACAAATTTCAGCAGCAGGTTCAGGAACGAAATCGCCCCCTGGGTATTGAGAATTTCTTCCCCCGGCGCCAGCATGAAGTCCGAGGCACCGGGTGTTATTTCCAGAAATGTCCCGCCCAGCAGACCTTCCGTTGCGACCTTTGCCTCGGAATCGTCGGGCAACAGCACGCCCTCTTCGACGGTAAAAATTGTCCGCGCCTGATAGGTTTGCCGATCAAGCGCCATTTCGGTAACGATGCCAACCTTGACCCCGGCCAGGCGGACGTCGGTGCCGACACTCACACCTTCGGCCGACCGGAAATTGGCCACCAGATCGTACTCGGCGGTACCGCTGCCGCTGAACCCGGAACTTTTCCCCGCGTAAAACAGAAAACCCGCCGCGATGACAAGAACCGCGGCGCCGATCAATGTTTCGGCTGCATTATTGGCCAATCGCGCCCCCTATTCCGGTTGCCAGGCCTCATAGTCCCGCGCCCGCTCCGGCGCCGAACCCAAAATCGATCCCGGTGGCCGATAGGCCATCGCCGTCCCGGTCAGGTTCGGCAGATGCGGCAATTCCCAGTCCTGGCGCCGCAGCGGCACCCTGGTGGGCGGCGCGTCGAAGGTGTGATGCAACCAGCCATGCCATTCCGGCGATACCCGGCTGGCCTCGGCCTCACCGTTGAAAATCACCCAGCGCCGTTTGCCATCACGGGTCTGGTAAAACAGGTTGCCCTGCGCGTCCCCCCCCACCAGCTGGCCATGCCGCCAGGTATGGAAACGGGTCCCCAATGTCTGCCCGTTCCACCACGTCAGCACCTGCAACAGAAATTTCATCATGCGTTCCGCCCGTTCAACTTCGGGCAGAATATGAACCGGATTGGGGGGAAAGGTCTAGGGGAAGGTTCAAACACGTCGAACGCAACTATTTTTGCATTGCAATGTTTGCCTGTAGCAATTTGTTCATCATTTAGTATGCTTGATGACACAACTTACAGCCAGTAGCTTTGAAAGCCGCATTTGATGGAGTCTATCGAACTTTGCGCCGGTGCCGGCGGTCAGGCCTTAGGGCTGGAGCGCTCTGGATTCGACCATCTGGCATTGGTGGAAATTGACGAATCTTGTCGGCAAACATTGTCGCTAAATCGTCCCTATTGGAACGTGGTTTCCGGCGCACAATCAGATCTGGAGCTTTTCGACGGCAAACCATACCACGGCGTCGATCTTGTTGCTGGGGGTTTGCCCTGCCCGCCCTTTTCGGTCGCCGGTAAACAACTTGGCAAAAAAGACGAACGCAACCTGTTTCCTCATGCTCTGCGTGTCGTTTCAGAAGTTTGTCCAAAGGCCGTCCTTATCGAAAACGTGCGCGGTTTTCTTGACCCAATCTTTGCCGACTATCGCGAAGAACTTCGGAAAACTTTCCGCGCACTGGGCTATCAGGCCGATTGGCGATTGCTGAACGCCCGCGATTTCGGGGTTTCGCAATCGCGCCCAAGGGTGGCAATCATCGCAATGCGAAATGATCTTAGCGATAAATTTGTTTGGCCAACTCCGCTCCGGGTCGCGCCATTAACAGTGGGCAAACTCCTCCTCGATCAAATGAAAGCCAACAACTGGGTTGGCGCAGAGTCATGGGCGCAACGCGCCAGCGCTGTTGCCCCCACCATTGTAGGCGGGTCAAAAAAACACGGTGGCCCCGACCTTGGCCCCACCCGTGCCCGCGCCGCTTGGGCGGTATTGGGCGTCGATGGTCGAGGTATCGCCAATGAATCGCCAACACGGGATTTCGTCGGAATGCCGCGTTTGACCACACAAATGGTTGCACGCATTCAAGGCTTCGCCGACGATTGGCAATTCTATGGCAAAAAAACCGCGACTTATCGCCAAATTGGCAACGCATTTCCACCACCTGTCGCCACAGCGTTGGGCCAAGCAATTAACTTGGCCCTGGGCGGAAACCGACAGTCGCAAATTGCGGTTTTCGCGTAAGTATGGGTGCCCGCGATAAACTTCGCGCTCATTTTCTCGCAAATATCGGTCGCATCATCGATTCTGCCGAACTTCGGCGGGTGGCGGGCGATATTGCCGAATGGGCGCGGCGCATCCGCGAACTTCGAAACGAAGAAGGCTATCGTATTCTTACCAACAATGACCTTGCCGAGTTGAAACCCGGCCAGTATCTGCTGAGATCTGCAAAACCCGAACCTGCGTTTGAACGCAATATTTCCAAAGAAACTCGCGCCTTTGTATTGGACCGAAACGGTTTCACTTGTCAAATGTGTGGGGCCGTAGCCGGTGAACCGCATCCCCAAGATGCCAACCGGAAAACTCGACTTCACATTGGCCATATCATCGACAAATCGATGGGTGGCGCAGACGAACCATCAAACTTGCACGCCCTATGTTCGCTTTGCAACGAAGGTGCCGCCAACATCACCCAAACGCGCCCATCACAATTGCGGCTGTTAACGGATATTCGTCGCGCAACTAAAGCCGATCAAATGGCGGTGCTGGATTGGCTGAAAACCAAGTTTCCAGATAAATAGTCGGCCAATAAACCAAAAGGGGCAGCCTTTGCCACCCCTTCAAAACAACGTCGAAGGCACCAAACCTACCCGGCACTGGCGCTTTCTTTCTTGCTTTCGCCATAGATCAACAAGGGATCGCCGTCGCGCATGATCGCTTCTTCGTTGACCAGGACCTCTTCCACATTGTTCAGGCTGGGCAGGTCGAACATGGTATCGAGCAGCACCTCTTCCATGATCGAGCGCAGACCGCGCGCGCCGGTCCGGCGGGTGATCGCGCGTGCCGCAATCGCGTGCAGGGCGTCGGTGGTAAAGGTCAGCTTCACGTCTTCCATCTCGAACAGGCGCTGGTATTGCTTGACCAAAGCGTTCTTCGGCTCGGTCAAAATGGTGATCAACGCTTTTTCATCCAGATCGGTCAGCGTCGCAATCACCGGCAGACGGCCAACAAATTCCGGGATCAGGCCGAATTTCAGCAAATCCTCCGGCTCCAGTTCCCCCAGCAGCTCGCCGACCCGGCGCTCGTCGGGGTCTTTGACATCGGCGCCAAAACCCATCGCCGAGCCCTTGTTCCTTTGGGCAATGATCTTGTCGAGGCCCGAAAAAGCGCCGCCACAGATGAACAAGATGTTGGTGGTATCGACCTGCAGAAACTCCTGCTGCGGATGCTTGCGCCCGCCCTGCGGCGGCACGCTGGCGACCGTGCCCTCCATGATTTTCAACAGCGCCTGCTGCACACCCTCGCCCGACACATCGCGGGTGATCGAGGGGTTGTCGGACTTGCGGCTGATCTTGTCGACCTCGTCGATATAGACAATCCCGCGCTGCGCCCGCTCGACATTATATTCGGCCGCCTGCAACAGCTTGAGAATGATGTTCTCGACATCCTCGCCGACGTAACCGGCTTCGGTCAGCGTCGTGGCATCGGCCATGGTGAACGGCACTTCCAGAATGCGGGCCAGGGTCTGGGCCAGCAGGGTCTTGCCGCAGCCGGTCGGGCCGATCAGCAGGATGTTGGATTTTGACAGTTCGACATCCGGATTCTTCGCCGCGTGATTCAGGCGCTTGAAATGGTTGTGCACCGCCACCGACAGCACCCTTTTGGCCACTTCCTGACCGATGACATAATCGTTCAGCACATCGCAGATATCGTGCGGCGTCGGCACGCCGTCGGTCGATTTCAGCGGATTGCCCTTGGTCTCTTCCTTGATGATATCCATGCACAGTTCGACGCATTCATCGCAGATGAACACGGTCGGCCCGGCAATCAGCTTGCGCACTTCGTGCTGGCTTTTGCCGCAGAACGAGCAATAAAGCGTGTTCTTTGAATCCGAGCTGCTGGATTTACTCATTCTGGTCTCCTGACCCGGACGCGCCTGGCGTCGGACAAACCGCAGGTCTCAATCCCGGCTTCCGCCCCAAGCACAATGACCCAATCATAAATGACAATCCGGCGATGAACAATATCGGAGCTACATCAGGAAAATGTTGAAAATATGTTATGTGTCGGCCTCGGTTTTGAACTGGCGCTCGGCCACGATTTCATCAATCAGGCCCCATTCCTTGGCCATCTGCGCGGTCATGAAATTGTCCCGCTCCAGCGCCTTTTCGACCGCTTCGTAGGACTGGCCGCTGTGTTTTTCATAAATCTCGTTCAACCGCTTTTTCAACGCCTCGGTTTCGCGGGCATGGATCAGGATATCGGTCGCCTGGCCCTGATAACCACCCGACGGCTGATGCATCATGATCCGGCTGTTCGGCAGCGAAAACCGCTTGCCCGGCGCGCCCGCTGTCAGCAACAGCGACCCCATCGACGCCGCTTGGCCGATGCACATAGTCGATACCTGCGGCCTTATGTATTGCATCGTGTCATAGATCGACAGCCCGCTGGTCACCACGCCGCCGGGCGAGTTGATATACATGGCGATGTCTTTTTTCGGGTTCTCGGCCTCAAGGAACAACAGCTGCGCCACCACCAGCGTCGCCATGTTGTCCTCGACCACACCCGAGATAAAGATGATCCGCTCCTTCAGCAGGCGGCTGAAAATATCATAGGCCCGCTCGCCGCGCGCGGTCTGTTCGACCACCATCGGAACCAATTGCATGTAATGGTCAACGGGGTCTCTCATCGGGGGGTTCCTCGGTTGCTGCGCGACCGTGTGAATACGGTCTGAAACATGAACATAGGGTTTAGTCATGGCCAAGGGGGTCCGCAAGGGCGGGCGGGCGGAATAACTGCCCAGAACGCACTGGCGCTCCAATCGCCTTTGCGCGGCGCGAAAGCGCCAAAAAAATCCAGCACCGGACCTCCGCATTGTTTCACGGCGTTGGCAATGACGTTGATCCGCCGGACTATTCGACTTCCAGCGCCTCGACCGCCTTTTCCAGCTGGGCCTTGGTCACTTTCTTTTCGGTCACTTTCGCCAAAGCCAGAATGTGATCGACCACCTTGTCCTCGAAAATCGGTGCCCGCAGTTGCTGCTGGGCCTGCTGGTTTTTCTGCAGGAACTCGATGTATTTGCGCTCCTGGCCGCGATATTGCCGCGCTTGCCGGATCACCGCCTGCTGCAATTCCTGATCGGTCACGGTGATTTCGGCCTTGGTGCCGACTTCCGCCAGCAACAACCCCAGCCGCACCCGGCGTTCTGCCAGTTTCAGATGCTCTGCCGTTGGCTCGACCGGCGCGTGAGAATGGTCATGCACATCGGGGTTTTCCTCGTGCCACAACTGATGCGCCACCTGCTCGGCTTCGGCTTTCACCAGCGACGGCGGCAGGTCGAACGACACCAGCTTGTCCAGCGCGTCCATCAGTTTGCGTTTCTGCACCTGGCGCGCCGCACCGGCATATTCCTCGGACAGCCGTTCGCTGATCTGGCCTTTCAAAGCCGCCACATCTTCCGCCCCGAGTTTCTTCGCCAGTTCGTCGTCAATCTCCGCCGGTTTCGGTTCCTTCACTTCTTTCACCTTACAGGCAAACACCGCGTCCTTGCCGGCAAGATTCTTCGACCCGTAATTCTCCGGGAACGTCACCTTGACCGAAATCGCATCGCCGACTTTCGCGCCGGTCAATTGCGCCTCAAACCCCGGGATGAACGAATTGGACCCCAGCACCAGCGGGTAATCCTCCGCCGTGCCGCCATCAAACGCCTCGCCGGCCACCGTGCCATTGAAGTCGATCACCACCTGATCGCCGTCTTTGGCTTTCGCGCCCTTCTTGCGGGCTTCGAAATTGTTCGCCGAGGCCGCCAAATTCTGCAACGCCTCGTTCAGCGCAGCCTCGTCGACTTCACCGACCAGCTTTTCCAGTTTCAGCTTGGAAAAATCGGTTTCCGGCACCACGGGCAACGCCTCATAGGTCAGCGAGACTTTCACATCGTCGCCCTCTTTCCAGGCGTCGCTGGTCATCTTCACATCGGGCTGCAAAGCCGGTCGATCACCTGACTTGTCGAAATGCTCTTTCATCGCCCCGTCGATGGTTTCCTGCATCGCTTCGCCCAAAACCGAC
>JAYTCN010000273.1:0-1606 GCA_043736475.1 Paracoccaceae bacterium | reverse complement strand
TACGTCAAGTGATTCGTTCTGACCAGTTAATGTTGCGCCATCACCGCGTCATGGGCAGGAAGACGCCAAGTTATTCGATCAAACTGCCGTCGAATGCTTTCGGGAAAGTGCTGCGCGCGACCGATTCTTCGACCCGCAAACGCGATTCATAGGATGCGGCATCGGGCTGGTCATCGACCCACACGACTTCACGACCGATAACCCAGCTCAGCCGCCCGGCGTCCAGATTGCCGCGCTCGAACGGCTCGGCCCCGAAATGCGCCCAGAGCGCCGCAATGAAACCCTCATCGGCTTTGCGGTCAGCCGGGCGCCGATCCCTGTAGCGCGCACGCGGTTTGACCGGCGTTGGCTTGTCGTTGTCGCGCCTGATGGTGAACTGAAAGTCGGTTCCGGGCAGGCGTGAAGGGAAACCCCGGTGCTTCAACATCCGGCTTGCCCTGACACTCCTGCCAGATCACGGCGCGGATGCCGTGTCCTCGTCCATTGCCATATCGTCATGGGCCATCTCGCCTTCCATCGCCGCGGCGTCGGCCGCCATTGGCACTTCCTTGGCCATCTGCCCGCACGCCGCCGGAATGGCAACCGAAAATGGTGTCGAAACCACGGTTCCGCCGCGCGGCATTTCGCTCTCCCGCTGGTCGTGGCCGTGGCGAGCCCCGCATTCCGGCCAAACGCCCGCAAAAACCGGCAGCAGACCGATTGGCCCAGGAATTCCTGTCGCCAACGCCTATTCGCCCGCCGCACCCGCTGCCGCCACCCTGTGGCGGGCGCTTGCGAGCATCCCCATGCCCGGCAAATGCAGCGGAACAGCAAATATTGCCCCCCCCTACAACGGAATATTCCCGTGCTTCTTCCACGGATTCTCCAGCTTCTTGCCGCGCAGCATCGCAAACGCCCGCGTCACCCGGCGCCTTGTCGAATGCGGCATGATCACCTCATCGATGAACCCCTTCTCGGCTGCCACGAACGGGTTGGCAAAGCGGGTTTCGTATTCCCTGGTGCGCTCGGCTATCTCATCGGGCGTGCGTCCGCGATAGATGATCTCGACGGCACCCTTGGCACCCATGACGGCGATTTCAGCCGTCGGCCAGGCATAGTTCACATCGCCGCGCAGGTGTTTTGACGCCATGACGTCATAGGCCCCGCCATAGGCCTTGCGGGTGATGACCGTCACTTTCGGCACGGTGGCTTCGCCATAGGCGAACAACAGCTTTGCGCCGTGCTTGATGATGCCGCCATGTTCCTGTGCGGTGCCCGGCAAGAACCCCGGCACATCGACCAGAGTCAGGATCGGAATTTCGAACGCATCGCAGAACCGCACAAAACGGGCGGCTTTGCGGCTGGCATCAATATCCAGGCATCCGGCCAAATGGGTCGGCTGGTTGGCGACCACCCCAACGGTAGAGCCCTCGAGCCGGATGAAGCCGGTCAGGATATTGCGCGCGAAATCCCTTTGTATTTCAAAGAAATCAGCCTCGTCCGCCGTCTTGTGGATCAGTTCGTGCATGTCATAGGGGGTGTTCGGATTGTCCGGAACCAGCGTGTCCAAACTCATTTCCAACCGCGCCGGATCGTCGAAAAATGGTCTGACGGGCGGCTTTTGCCG
>JAYTCN010000272.1:0-22765 GCA_043736475.1 Paracoccaceae bacterium | reverse complement strand
CCGCATACCAAGTTCGAGGCCCAGGCCTATATCCTGACCAAGGAAGAGGGTGGCCGCCATACGCCGTTCTTTGCCAATTACCGGCCGCAGTTTTACTTTCGCACCACCGATGTCACCGGCACGGTCGAGCTGCCGGAAGGCACCGAGATGGTGATGCCGGGCGATAACCTGAAGTTCAACGTCGAGCTGATCGCCCCGATCGCGATGGAAGAAAACCTGCGCTTCGCCATCCGCGAAGGCGGCCGCACCGTCGGCGCCGGGGTGGTGGCGAAGATCATTGCCTGAGACCGAAATTCTGTGACCGGGGCGAATTCCCGGTCGCTTTGAGACGTAACCTGCGGCCCGAGAGGCGAAGATAATGCAGAGCCAAACCATTCGAATCCGGCTGAAGGCCTTCGATTTCCGGGTGCTGGATGCCAGCACGGCGGAAATCGTCAATACTGCCAAACGCACGGGCGCCCGCGTACGCGGACCGATCCCTTTGCCGAACCACATCGAGAAATTCACTGTTCTGCGCGGACCGCATATCGACAAGAAGTCGCGCGAGCAGTTCGAAATCCGGACGCACAAGCGTCTGCTCGACATCATTGACCCAACCCCGCAAACCGTGGACGCGCTGATGAAGCTCGATCTCGCTGCCGGTGTTGACGTCGAAATCAAACTCTGAAGGTGTGAAATGCGCTCTGGAGTAATTGCCAAGAAACTGGGGATGACCCGGTTGTTCATGGAAGACGGCAGACAGATTCCTGTCACCGTCCTGCACATGGAAAACGTTCAGGTCGTGGCCCAGCGCACCGGCGAGCGCGACGGCTATTCCGCCGTTCAGCTTGGCGCGGGCGACGCCAAGGCCAAGAATACCACCCAGCCGATGCGCGGCCATTTTGCCGTGGCCAAGGTTGCGCCGAAACGCAAACTGGCCGAGTTCCGGGTGACGCCCGATGCGATGATCGGCGTCGGCGAGGAAATCACCGCCGACCATTATCTGGCCGGCCAGTTCGTCGATATAGCGGGCACCTCGATCGGCAAGGGTTTTGCCGGGGCGATGAAGCGGCACAATTTCTCCGGTCTGCGCGCTTCGCACGGGGTGTCGGTTTCGCACCGCTCGCACGGGTCGATCGGCCAGTGCCAGGATCCGGGCAAGGTGTTCAAAGGCAAGAAAATGGCCGGCCATATGGGCGCGGTCCGGGTGACCACGCAGAACCTGCAGGTCGTGCGCACCGATGCCGGCCGGGGCCTGATCATGGTCAAAGGCGCGGTTCCGGGCAGCAAGGGCGGCTGGGTCACGATCAAGGATGCGGTCAAACGCGCCGCTCCGAAAGACGTGCCGATGCCTGCGGGGTTGCGCACGGCTGCGGTTGTCGAAGCACCGGCTACTGCCCCCGAAGGAGGCGCTGAGGAATGAAGCTCGATGTTATAAAACTCGACGCGGGCAAGGCGGGGTCGATCGAACTGGACGACGCGATTTTCGGCCTGGAGCCGCGGGTGGATATTCTGCACCGGGTGGTGCGTTACCAGCTGGCCAAACGTCAGGCCGGCACCCATGCCACCTTGGGCAAATCGGATGTGGCGTATTCGACCAAGAAAATCTATCGCCAAAAGGGCACCGGTGGCGCCCGCCACGGCTCGCGCAAGGCACCGATCTTCCGCAAGGGCGGGGTCTATAAAGGCCCGCAAGTGCGCAGCCATGCGCATGATTTGCCGAAAAAGTTCCGGGCTTTGGGCCTGAAACATGCGTTGTCGTCGAAAGTGATTTCGGGCGAATTGGTCATCATCGACACGGTGGATTTGCAAGCGGGCAAAACCGGCGCTTTGGCTGCAGCAATCAAGAAATTGGGCTGGACCAAACCTTTGGTGATCGACGGCGCCAGCGTGAACGCGAATTTTGCCTTGGCCGCTGGCAATATCGACGGATTGAACGTGCTGCCGAGCATGGGCGCCAATGTCTATGACATTTTGAAATCGAACACCCTGGTCTTGACCAAAGCCGGTGTCGAAGCGCTGGAGGCGCGGCTGAAATGACCAGCAAAGCGGCACTTTACGACGTGATCCGTCGCCCGATTATCACCGAAAAGGCTACCCAGGCGTCGGAATCGGGCGCGGTGGTGTTTGAAGTGGCGATGGAGGCCGACAAGCCGCTGATCAAGGAGGCCATCGAGACCCTGTTCAACGTCAAGGTCAAGGCGGTCAACACCACGATCACCAAAGGCAAGGTGAAGCGGTTCAAGGGCAAGCTTGGGACGCGCAACGATGTGAAGAAAGCCTATGTGACGCTCGTCGAGGGTAACACCATCGACGTGACCACGGGCCTGTAACAGAAGCGAAACGGAAGACAGCAAGATGGCATTAAAGTCGTATAAGCCGACAACGCCAGGCCAGCGCGGGCTGGTTCTGATCGACCGCTCCGAGCTTTGGAAAGGCCGCCCGGTTAAATCCCTGACTGAGGGACGCAACGAAAAGGCGGGCCGGAACAATACCGGACGGATAACCATGCGCCGACGCGGCGGCGGGGCGAAACGGCTCTACCGCATCGTCGATTTCAAGCGCGTGAAATTCGATATGGTCGCGGTGGTAGAGCGGATCGAATACGATCCCAACCGCACGGCGTTTATCGCCCTGATCAAATATGAGGACGGCGAGCAGAGTTATATTCTGGCACCGCAACGGCTGTCGATTGGTGACCAGGTGGTCGCCGGGGCCAAGGTTGACGTGAAGCCGGGCAATGCGATGCCGTTCACCGGCATGCCGATTGGCACGATTGTGCACAACGTGGAATTGAAGGCCGGCAAGGGCGGGCAGATTGCCCGCGCCGCCGGCACCTATGTCCAGTTCGTCGGCCGTGATGGCGGTTACGCGCAAATCCGCCTGTCCTCGGGCGAGCTGCGGATCGTGCGCCAGGAATGCATGGCGACCGTCGGTGCGGTTTCCAACGCCGATCATTCGAACCAGAACATCGGCAAGGCCGGTCGCAACCGTCACAAGGGCATCAGGCCCTCGGTGCGGGGCGTGGTGATGAACCCGGTCGATCACCCGCACGGCGGGGGTGAAGGCCGGACCTCGGGTGGGCGCCACCCGGTTACGCCCTGGGGCAAGGGTACCAAGGGCAACAAGACCCGCAAAAACAAGGCCACGACCAAATACATTCTGCGCACGCGCCACGTGCGCAAAGGCAAGTAGGAGCCGCACCCACATGACACGTTCCATCTGGAAAGGCCCCTTCGTTGACGGCTATGTGCTGAAGAAAGCCGAAAAGTCGCGTGAATCCGGCCGCAACGAAGTGATCAAGATCTGGTCGCGCCGTTCCACCATCCTGCCGCAATTCGTCGGGCTGACCTTTGGCGTTTACAACGGCCAGAAGCACATTCCGGTCAATGTGACCGAGGAAATGATCGGGCAGAAGTTTGGCGAATACTCGCCCACCCGCACCTATTACGGCCATGCGGCCGACAAAAAAGCGAAACGGAAGTAAGTCATGGGACAAGTGAAAAATCCGCGTCGCATCGGCGAGACCGAAGCAATCGCCACCACGCGCATGTTGCACACATCGGGCCAAAAGCTGAATCTGGTTGCGGCGATGATCCGCAACAAGCCGGTTGGAAAAGCATTGGCCGATCTGACGTTTTCCAAAAAACGCATCGCTGACGATGTGAAGAAATGCCTGCAATCCGCGATTGCCAATGCCGAAAACAACCACAATCTCGATGTCGATGAACTGGTTGTGGCCGAGGCCTGGGTTGGCAAGAACATCACCCTGAAACGCGGTCGTCCGCGAGCGCGCGGGCGGTTTGGCAAGATCATGAAACCGTTCAGCGAAATCACCATCAAGGTCCGGCAGAAAGCTGCCGCAGCCGAGGAGCAGGCATAATGGGTCAGAAGATCAATCCAATCGGCTTCCGCCTGCAGGTCAACCGCACCTGGGACAGCCGCTGGTATGCGCCATCGAAGGATTTCGGCGATTTGCTGCACGAAGACCTGGCGATCCGCGCCTATGTGAAAAAGCATCAAGTCCAGGCCGGGATCAGCCGGGTGATCATCGAGCGTCCGCACAAGAAATGCCGGGTGACCATTCATGCCGCGCGTCCGGGGGTGATTATCGGTAAAAAAGGCGCCGATATCGAGACCCTGCGCAAGCAGTTGGCGACGCTGACCAAATCGGAAATGCATCTGAACATCGTCGAGGTGCGCAAGCCCGAAATCGACGCCGCACTGGTGGCCGAGAATATCGCCCAGCAGCTCGAGCGCCGGGTTTCGTTCCGCCGGGCGATGAAACGCTCGGTGCAGAACGCCATGCGCATGGGGGCCCTGGGCATCCGGATCAACGTCGCCGGTCGTCTGGGCGGGGCCGAGATCGCGCGGACCGAATGGTATCGCGAAGGCCGGGTGCCGTTGCATACGTTGCGCGCCGATATCGACTATTCGCACGCCGAGGGGAAGACCGCCTATGGCATCATCGGGATCAAGGTCTGGATCTTCAAAGGCGAAGTGATGGAACACGACCCGCAGGCCCGCGATCGTCGGCAGGCAGAATTGCAGGAAGGCGGCGGACCGCGTCCTCAGCGTCGCTGAGAACAGGTCGCCGTAAAGGAGAGAAGCGATGCTTCAACCAAAAAAAACAAAATTCCGCAAGCAGCACAAAGGCCGCATCCATGGCGAAGCCAAGGGCGGAACCGACCTCAATTTCGGCCATTTCGGCCTGAAGGCGACCGAGCCGGAGCGGGTAACCGCGCGACAGATCGAAGCAGCCCGTCGGGCGCTGACCCGGCATATGAAGCGCCAGGGCCGGGTCTGGATCCGGATATTCCCGGATGTTCCGGTATCCAAGAAGCCGACCGAAGTCCGGATGGGTAAAGGCAAGGGTTCGGTCGAGTTCTGGGCCGCCAAAGTGAAGCCGGGCCGGATCATGTTTGAGATTGACGGCGTGACCGGCGATGTGGCAAAGGAAGCGCTGCGTTTGGCGGCGATGAAATTGCCGATCAAATGCCGCTTCGTTGAACGCGAGGATTGGTGAGGCCGCCCATCGGTGGCCCCGCTTTAGTTTTGTTGGAAAAGCCCGGGCCTGCCGGTGACTTCTGCGAGAAGGATACCTCAGCGATGAAAGCTGCGGAAGTAAGAGAGAAAACGCCCGACCAGTTGCGCACGCAACTGGAGACGTTGAAAAAAGAAGCCTTCAATCTGCGATTCCAAAAGGCCACGGGCCAATTGGAAAACACCGCACGCATGAAATCAGTCCGACGGGACGCCGCGCGCGTGATGACGATACTCAACGAAAAAGCCGCGGCGGCGGCAAAATAGGTAGATCCAACTATGCCAAAGCGCGTTTTGCAGGGCACCGTGACCAGCGACAAGAACGAGCAGACCATCACGGTTCTGGTCGAGCGCCGGTTCACCCATCCGGTCCTGAAAAAGACAATTCGCCGGTCGAAAAAATACCGGGCGCATGACCCGTTGAATACCTACAAAACCGGCGACTCGGTGAAAATCCGCGAATGTCCGCCAGTGTCGAAAACCAAACGCTGGGAAGTTTTCGCCGAATAAGGCGCAGATTTTCCGGTTTGATCGAAACCGCGGGACTGGTTCCCACAGGTCGGGAGAAACACTATGATCCAGATGCAGACCAATCTGGATGTTG
Organism: Paracoccaceae bacterium; assembly: GCA_043736475.1. Taxonomy (GTDB): domain Bacteria; phylum Pseudomonadota; class Alphaproteobacteria; order Rhodobacterales; family Rhodobacteraceae; genus JANMOK01. The sequence continues at coordinate 17,139 of JAYTCN010000272.1, read as the reverse complement.
CTGATAACTCGGGTGCTCGCCGGGTTCAGTGCATCAAGGTCCTCGGCGGTGCTGCGCGACGATACGCCTCGGTAGGCGACATCATCGTTGTCTCCGTCAAGGAAGCCATTCCGCGCGGCCGGGTGAAAAAAGGCGACGTGCGCAAGGCCGTTGTCGTCCGCACCGCCAAGGAAGTGTTCCGCGAAGACGGCACCGCGATCCGGTTTGACCGCAACGCCGCTGTCATTCTGAACAACCAGAACGAGCCGATCGGCACCCGCATTTTCGGGCCGGTGGTGCGCGAATTGCGGGCGAAGAATTTCATGAAAATCATCTCGCTTGCGCCGGAGGTGCTCTAGATGGCCGCCAAGCTGAAAAAAGGTGACAAGGTCATCGTCCTGACCGGCAAGGACAAAGGCAAGAAGGGTGAGATCACCCGCGTCATGCCGGCCGAGAACAAGGCGATTGTCGAAGGCGTGAACATGGCGGTGCGCCATACCAAACAAAGCCAGACGTCGCAGGGTGGCCGGGTGCCGCAACCGGCGGCAATTCAATTGTCGAACCTGGCAATTCAGGATCCCAAAACCGGTGAAGCGACCCGCGTTGGTTTCCGGATGGAAGGCGACAAAAAGGTGCGTTACGCCAAGAAATCGGGGGAATTGATCAATGGCTGAATATACCCCACGGCTGAAGGACGCCTATAAAACGTCGTACCGGGCCGCGCTGAAGGAAGAGTTTGGCTACAAGAACGACATGATGATTCCCAAGCTCGACAAGATCGTGCTGAACATGGGCGTCGGCGAAGCGGTGAATGACACCAAGAAGGTGAAATCGGCGCATGACGATTTGCGGCTGATTGCCGGGCAAAAGCCGGTGATCACCAAGGCGAAGAAATCCATCGCCGGCTTCAAAGTGCGCGAATTCATGCCTCTGGGGGTGAAAGTGACGCTGCGCGGCGACCGGATGTACGATTTCCTCGACAGACTTGTAACCGTGGCGATGCCGCGCGTGCGCGACTTTCGCGGGCTGAGTTCCAAAAGCTTTGATGGCCGCGGCAATTATGCCCTTGGCCTGAAAGAGCACATCGTGTTTCCCGAGATCGAGTTTGACAAGGTCGATCAGGTCTGGGGCATGGACATTGTAATCTGCACCACCGCGAAGTCAGACGCGGAAGCGAAGGCATTGTTGACCAAGTTCAACCTGCCTTTCACCAACTGACCGGCGCGAGGAGAGAACAGACATGGCTAAAACTTCGATGATCGAACGCCAAAAGCGCCGGGTGAAACTGGTGGCAAAATTTGCCGCCAAACGGGCGGCGCTGAAAGTGATCGCCGCCAACCAAACCCTTTCGATGGAAGTCCGTTTCAAGGCCCAGATCAAATTGGCTGCCCTGCCGCGCAACTCGTCGGCCACCCGGCTGCACAGCCGATGCCTGGTGACCGGTCGGCCGAAATCGTATTACCGCAAACTCAAAATGTCCCGTATCGCGCTGCGTGATTACGCCTCAAAAGGCGAAATCCCCGGCATGGTCAAGTCAAGCTGGTAAGGAGGGAATATCATGGCAATGAACGATCCCCTCGGCGACATGCTGACCCGCATCCGCAATGCTCAGATGCGTGGCCGCACTTCCGTGCTTTCGCCCGCTTCCAAGCTGCGCGCCTGGGTTTTGGATGTGCTGAAGGCAGAAGGCTACATCCGTGGCTATGCGCAACAAACCGGCAAGGACGGTCATCCGGAATTGAACATCGAGCTGAAATACTTCGATGGCACCCCGGTGATCCGCGAATTGCGCCGCGTCTCTACTCCGGGCCGCCGCGTCTATGCCGGCGTCAAGGAAATCCCGGCGGTCCGACAGGGCCTTGGGGTGGCGATTGTTTCGACACCGAAAGGTGTGATGTCAGATGCGCAGGCTCGGGTCGACAATGTCGGCGGCGAAGTCCTGTGCACCGTGTTCTAGGGAAAGGGAAGCAATGTCTCGCATCGGCAAGAAACCCGTTCCCCTGCCCAGTGGCGTAACCGCGACGATTTCCGGCCAGACTGTTGAAGTCAAAGGTCCGAAAGGCATGCGGTCGTTCAAGGCAACCGACGACATCACCGTGAAACTGGACGGCAACGCGGTGCATGTAACGCCGCGCGGCAGCTCGAAACGCGCGCGTCAGCAATGGGGCATGTCGCGCACGCAGGTGGCCAATCTGGTTACCGGTGTGACGACTGGATTCAAGAAAGAACTGGAAATCACCGGCGTTGGCTACCGCGCCTTCATTCAGGGCAAAGTCCTGAAACTGGCGCTTGGTTATAGCCACGACGTTGATTTTGCCATTCCCGACAGCGTGACGATCACATCGTCAAAGCCGACGGAAATTACCATCGAAGGCATGGATCAGCAGATTGTTGGTCAAGTCGCCGCGAATATCCGTGAATGGCGCAAGCCCGAGCCCTACAAGGGCAAAGGCATCAAATACAAAGGTGAATTTATCTTCCGCAAGGAAGGGAAGAAGAAGTAGGAGCGCAAAATCATGGCGAACAAGACAAGAGAATTGTTCCTCAAGCGCCGCCTGCGCGTCCGGAACAAATTGCGCAAGATGGCCCACGGCCGTCCGCGTTTGAGCGTGCATCGCTCGTCCAAGAACATCTCGGTCCAGTTGATCGACGATGTGAAGGGCGTGACGCTGGCCGCTGCCTCGACCCTGGAAAAAGATCTGGGGCTGTTTGGCAAGAACAACGTTGCCGCTGCCGCCAAAATCGGTGCGGAAATCGCAACCCGTGCCAAAAAAGCCGGCGTGACGGATGTGTATTTCGACCGTGGCGGCTATCTGTTCCACGGGCGGGTCAAGGCATTGGCCGATGCCGCCCGTGAGGGCGGATTGAACTTTTAAGGAGAGACGGAATGGCAAGAGAAGAAGGACGCCGGGATCGTCGCGAACGCGAAGAAACCCCGGAATTCGCCGACCGTCTGGTGGCGATCAACCGGGTCTCGAAAACCGTGAAAGGCGGCAAGCGCTTTGGCTTTGCCGCGCTGGTTGTGGTCGGCGACCAAAAGGGCCGCGTCGGTTACGGCAAGGGCAAGGCGCGGGAAGTGCCGGAAGCGATCCGCAAGGCGACCGAACAGGCGAAACGCCAGATGATCCGGGTGCCGCTGCGCGACGGTCGCACCCTGCACCACAACATGGAGGGCCGCCACGGCGCCGGCAAGGTTGTGATGCGCTCGGCTCCGGCCGGGACCGGGATCATCGCTGGTGGTCCGATGCGGGCGATATTCGAGATGCTGGGCATCCACGATGTGGTCGCCAAATCGATCGGCTCGCCGAACCCCTACAACATGATCCGCGCCACCATGGCCGGCCTGATGCTGGAATCCTCGCCCCGGATGATAGCACAACGTCGCGGCAAGAAAGTCGCCGACATTCTGCCGCGCAATGATGCAGCACCCGTTGCCGAACCTGTGGAGGCCTGAGATCATGGCAAAAACCATCATCGTGCAACAGATCGCCTCACCCTCGCGCCGCCCTGCCGACCAGGGCCAGACCTTGCGCGGTCTGGGCCTGAACAAGATTCGCCGCACCCGCGAACTGGAAGACACGCCGTCGGTGCGCGGCATGGTCAACAAGATCCCGCATCTGGCGAAAATCATCGAAGAGCGCGGGTAAACCCCGCCTCAACCACGCCGCGTTTGCCCGGTCCGTCGCTGGCGGGGCAATTCCGGTCATAGGAGAATGCGACATGAAACTGCATGAACTGCACGACAATCCGGGTGCAACCAAAAAGAAAAAGCGCGTGGCGCGCGGCCCGGGTTCGGGCAAGGGCAAGACCGCCGGCCGGGGCATCAAGGGCCAGAAATCCCGTTCGGGCGTGGCCCTGAACGCCTATGAAGGCGGCCAGATGCCGCTGTACATGCGGCTGCCGAAACGCGGCTTCAACGTGCCCAATCCGAACCATTATGCGGCCACCAATATCGGCCTGATCCAGAAATTCATCGACGCCGGCAAGATCGACGCGAAAAAGCCGATCACCGAGGATTCGCTGGTTGCGTCTGGCTTGATCCGGCGTAAACGCGATGGCGTCCGGGTGTTGGCAAAGGGTGCGATCACCGCGAAGATTTCCATTTCAGTCACCGGCGCGTCCAAAGCGGCGGTTGAGGCGATTGAACAGGCGGGCGGGTCATTGACGATCACAGCCAGGCCGAAAGTGGAAAAGGCGGCGGAGTAAGCCTTGCGGGCGCGAACAACGCGCCTTAAATCTTGCGTTGTAATTTCGCGCCGCTGACGCCGGGATACGGTTTCGGCGGCGCTGCCTTGGAGGATAGGACTTTGGTTTCAGCAGCAGAACAAATGGCAGCCAACCTCAGCTGGGGGTCGTTTGGCAAAGCCAAAGAGCTGCAAAGCCGCATTCTCTTCGCCCTTGGCCTGCTGATTGTCTATCGGATCGGCACCTTTGTGCCGGTTCCGGGCATCGACGCGGAACAATTGAAAGCCTTTTTCGAGACGGCAAACCAGGGCATCAGCGGCATGCTGAACATGTTTACCGGCGGCGCTGTTGGCCGCATGGCGGTGTTTGCTTTGGGGATCATGCCCTATATTTCAGCCTCGATCATCGTGCAGTTGATGTCATCGATGGTGCCGGCACTGGAGGCGCTGAAAAAAGAGGGCGAAGCCGGACGCAAGAAAATCAACCAATATACCCGCTACGGAACCGTGGTTCTGGCGATTTTCCAGTCTTATGCGATGGCCGTTAGCCTGGAGGGGCAGGGCCTGGCTTCGGATCCCGGGCTGTTTTTCCGCGCCAGTTGCATGATCACGCTGGTGGGCGGGACGTTGTTGCTGATGTGGCTGGGTGAACAGATCACCGCGCGGGGCATCGGCAACGGCATATCGCTGATCATCTTTGTCGGCATCATCGCAGGCCTGCCGCAGGCGCTGGCACAATTCTTCAGTCAGGGAAGGTCCGGCGCGCTTTCCTGGCCGGTGATCCTGGCCGTCATCGTGATGATCGTGGTGGTCATCGCCTTCGTCGTCTTCATAGAACGCGCCTTGCGCAAGATCCATATCCAGTATCCGCGCCGCCAGGTGGGCATGAAAATGTATGGTGGTGAAAGCTCGCATTTGCCGGTGAAGTTGAACCCGTCAGGGGTGATCCCGGCGATCTTTGCCTCGTCGATGTTATTGCTGCCGGCAACGTTCGGCACATTTTCGGGAACCGAAGGATCGGGCATTCTGAACACGATAGCCGCCTATATGGGGCCGGGACAGCCGCTGTATCTGCTGTTCTTTGTCGTCTTGATCGTGTTTTTTGCCTATTTCTATACCGCGAACGTGGCGTTCAAGACCGAAGACGTGGCCGACAATCTGAAACGCCAGGGCGGTTTCGTGCCCGGTATCCGGCCCGGTTCGAAGACGGTGGATTACCTCGACTATGTGGTGTCGCGCCTGCTGGTGGTCGGGTCGGCCTATCTGGCGGCGGTCTGCCTGTTGCCCGAAGTGTTGCGGGCCCAGTTTGCCATCCCGTTCTATTTTGGCGGCACCTCGCTGCTGATCGTGGTTTCGGTCACCATGGACACGATCACCCAGATTCAGTCGCACATGCTGGCGCATCAGTATGAAGACCTGATCGAAAGATCGAAACTGCGCGGCAAGGGCCGTGCCAAGGGCAAAGCCCCGCGCTGATGAACATCATCTTGCTCGGACCGCCGGGGGCCGGCAAGGGAACGCAAGCGCGCCTGCTGGTTGAAGCGCGCGGGATGGTTCAGCTTTCTACCGGCGACATGCTGCGCGATGCGCGCAAATCAGGCACAGAGATGGGCAAGCAAGTAGCGGCGATCATGGATCGCGGCAATCTGGTGACCGACGAAATCGTCATCGGGCTGATTGCTGAACAGCTGGACATGGGTGCAGGCGAAAAAGGCATCATTTTTGACGGATTCCCCCGAACCTTGCGGCAGGCCGATGCGCTGGGGCAATTGATGGTCGCAAAGGGCAAGTCATTGGATCGAGTTGTCGAAATGCGGGTGGACGACGACGTGCTTGTCCGCCGGATTTCCGGACGGTTTACCTGTGGTTCTTGCGGTGAAGTCTATCACGACGACAGCCATCGCCCGCGTGATCCGCATGCCTGCGACAAGTGTGGTGCCGACAATTTCAAACGCCGCTCCGATGACAATGCCGACAGCCTGCGCGTGCGCCTGATGGCTTATTACAAGGATACCGCCCCGCTGATCGGGTATTATTACGCCAAAGGCCAGCTGGCCCAGATCGACGGTTTGGGCGACGTCGATGCCGTGCAGGCCCGGGTCAAAAAGGCAATCGGAATATAACGCAATAATCCGTTAACCGGGGTTGACGACGGGTTGGACATTTCTATACTGCGCCGTCGCCCAGAATTGCGCGTTGTGGCTTTGGTTTTGCAACCTGTGCTGCAACTGGAGACAGGTCCGGACATTCGGGCTTTCGGACGGGTTTGGTCAGGCGACCGGCCCGGCATTGTGAAAAAAGGTTCTGGCATCACGGAACCGCAACGAAAGAACGGAGAACGAATTGGCCCGTATTGCAGGGGTTAACATCCCGACCAATAAGCGTGTGCATATTGCACTCACCTATATCCACGGCATCGGCCGCGATTCGGCAAAGAAGATCTGCGACGCCGTCGGTCTCACTGAAGCCCGCCGGGTCAATGATCTGACCGACACCGAGGTTCTGTCGATGCGCGAGCATATCGACGCCAACTTCCAGGTCGAGGGCGACCTGCGGCGCGAGACCCAGATCAATATCAAGCGCCTGATGGACCTTGGCTGCTATCGCGGCCTGCGCCACCGTCGCGGCCTTCCGGTGCGCGGCCAGCGCACCCACACCAATGCGCGCACGCGCAAAGGCCCGGCGAAGGCTATCGCCGGCAAGAAGAAATAAGGGAGGCATTTCGTCATGGCACGTGAAAAGGCGCGGGTTAAGCGCAAGGAACGCAAGAACATCACATCCGGGGTTGCCCATGTGAATTCGAGTTTCAACAACACGAAAATCCTGATCGCTGATGCGCAGGGCAACGCGATTGCCTGGTCATCGGCCGGCACGATGGGCTTCAAGGGTTCGCGCAAATCGACCCCCTATGCCGCCCAGATGGCGGCCGAGGATGCCGGTCGCAAGGCGCAAGAGCACGGCATGCGGACGCTGGAAGTGGAAGTTCAGGGCCCCGGTTCGGGTCGTGAATCGGCGCTGCGGGCGCTGGGCACTGTCGGCTTTACCATTTCGTCGATCCGCGACGTCACACCGATGGCCCATAACGGGTGTCGGCCGCCAAAACGTCGCCGCGTCTGAATAATTAACACTCGCAGGCTTTTGGCAGGTTTCGCGCCAATGGCCTGCGTTCGCATTTTCCTCGGGGGTTCCAGGCCAGACGGATCCGGCCTGTGAACAAGAATGGAGGCAAGAATATGATCCACAAGAACTGGAAAGAACTGATCCGCCCGGCGGCACTGGATGTCAAGACCGGTGCCGATCCGATGCGGTTTGCCACGGCTGTGGCTGAACCGCTGGAACGGGGCTTTGGCCTGACACTCGGCAATGCCATCCGCCGCGTGTTGCTGTCATCGCTGCAAGGCGCGGCAATCACCTCGGTGCAGATCGACAACGTCCTGCACGAGTTTTCTTCGGTCGCCGGCGTGCGCGAGGATGTCACCGATATCGTGCTGAACCTCAAAGGCGTCCGTCTGAAGATGGATGTCGACGGACCGAAGCGGGTATCGATCTCGGCGACCGGTCCGGGCATCGTCACGGCGGGCGACATCACCGAAACCGCCGATATCGCCATTCTCAACAAGGACCACGTGATTTGTCACCTCGACGATGGTGCCTCGCTCTACATGGAAATGACCGTGGCGACCGGCAAAGGGTACGTTGCAGCTGAGAAAAACCGCCCGGAAGATGCGCCGATCGGCCTGATCTCGGTCGATGCGCTGTATTCGCCGGTGACCAAGGTTTCCTACAAGGTCGAGCCGACGCGCGAGGGCCAGGTGCTGGACTATGACAAGCTGACCATGACCATCGAGACCGACGGTTCGATCAGCCCGGAAGACGCGGTCGCCTATGCCGCCCGCATCCTGCAGGACCAGCTGGCGGTTTTCGTCAACTTCGAGGAACCGGAAGCGGCGGGCCGCTCCGATGCCGACGACGATCTTGAGTTCAACCCGCTGCTCCTGAAAAAAGTGGACGAGCTGGAACTGTCGGTGCGTTCGGCCAACTGCCTGAAAAACGACAACATCGTTTATATCGGCGATCTGATCCAGAAAACCGAAGCCGAGATGCTGCGCACCCCGAACTTTGGCCGCAAATCGCTGAACGAGATCAAGGAAGTGCTGACCGCGATGGGCCTGCATCTGGGCATGGATATCGTCGACTGGCCGCCGGACAATATCGAAGATCTCGCCAAGAAATTCGAGGATCATTTTTGAAGTTTGGGGCGGGTGACCGCCCCGATACGACCGGGCAGGACGCCCCAAGGTGAGCAGGCCATTCGAGGCTTGCCGGACAAAGTATAAAGCACTGAAAGGAATGACCAAATGAACCACGGAGCCGGCTATCGCCGCCTGAACCGCACCCACGAGCACCGCAAGGCGATGTTCGCCAACATGGCCTGTTCGCTGATCGAGCACGAGCAGATCAAGACGACGCTGCCGAAAGCCAAGGAGATGAAGCGGATCATCGACAAGCTGGTCACCCTGGGCAAGCGCGGCGACCTGCACGCCCGCCGTCTGGCCCATTCGGAACTGAAACAGGACGCCGTAGTGGCGAAACTGTTTGCCGTCATCGGCCCGCGCTACAAGGAACGCCCGGGCGGCTATTCCCGGGTTCTGAAAGCCGGTTTCCGCTATGGCGACATGGCGCCGATGGCGATCCTCGAGCTGGTTGACCGCGACGTGGCGGCCAAAGGTGCCGGCGACAAGGCCCGGGTTGCGGCGGCAGAGGCAGTGGCTTCGGCTGAATAGGCCCGCAACCAACGTATTGGTGAAGGCCGCCTTTTGGGCGGCCTTTTGTTTTCTAAGCCGGTCGCGCGCTTTTGCCATACAAATTTTGTTTTTGTATGGCTAAGGTTCCAATACTCTGGGACCCATGGCTGACCTGTTCGAACAGAATCGCGGATTTTCGGAAACGCCGGCAATGCCGCGCCCGCTGGCTGACCGGTTGCGTCCGGCGCGTCTGGCCGAGGTGATTGGCCAAGACCACTTGCTGGGGCCAGAGGGGCCGTTGGGGGCGATGCTGGCGGCGGGCAGCTTGTCGTCGATCATCCTCTGGGGGCCGCCGGGCACGGGCAAAACCACGATTGCGCGGTTGCTGGCGGAAGAGACCGAGCTGGCTTTCGTGCAGATCAGCGCCATTTTCACCGGGGTGCAGGACCTGCGGAAAGAATTCGAGACCGCCAGGCTGCGTCGGCAAAACGGCCGTGGGACGTTGCTGTTTGTCGATGAGATTCACCGCTTCAACAAGGCGCAGCAAGACGGATTCCTGCCGCATATGGAGGATGGGACCATCCTGCTGGTCGGCGCGACGACCGAGAATCCGTCGTTTGAACTGAACGCGGCCTTGCTGAGCCGGGCGCAGGTGCTGGTGTTGAAACGGTTGGATTTTGCCGATCTGGAAATGCTGCTGCAACGGGCAGAAAAGGATTTTGCCAAGGTCCTGCCAGTTACGCCCGACGCCCGCGACGCCTTGCTGGAAATGGCCGATGGTGATGGGCGGGCGGTGTTGAACCTGGTCGAACAAGTCTATGGCTGGAACGCTGGCGTCCTGGCCCGCGATGACCTTGCCAAACGATTGTCGCGTCGGGCACCAAAATATGACAAATCGGGCGACGAGCATTACAACCTTATCAGTGCCTTGCACAAATCGGTGCGCGGGTCGGACCCGGATGCGGCGTTGTATTGGTTGGCGCGAATGTTAAGTGGCGGCGAAGACCCGCGGTTTCTGGCACGGCGGATCACCCGGATGGCGGTGGAAGATATTGGGCTGGCCGATCCTACAGCGCAACGTCTGTGCCTTGATGCCTGGGAAACCTATGAACGGCTGGGCTCGCCAGAGGGCGAACTGGCGATTGCGCAGGCGGTGATCTATCTGGCCTTGGCGCCCAAATCGAACGCGGGCTATTCGGCCTTTGGCGCAGCCCGGAGCGCGGCACAGGCGACCGGATCGGAACCACCGCCGAAGCATGTTTTGAATGCGCCGACCAGGATGATGAAGGATCAGGGATATGGCAAAGGCTATGCCTATGACCACGATCAGGAAGATGGCTTTTCGGGGCAGAATTATTTTCCCGATACGATGGCGCGGGCGGAATTTTACCGGCCGGTTGATCGCGGGCAGGAGCGGGAGATGAAAAAGCGCCTGGAATATTTTGCTGGATTGCGGGCGAAACGGGATTCGACGTAAAAGGTATTCCAGTCAAAATTGCGCAATCGGAGAAACTCATGCGACGCACGGCAACGGCTTTTTGGCAAGGCGATCTGAAAAGAGGCAAAGGAACGATCTCGTCGGAAAGCGGTGTTCTTAAAGACGTGCCGTATAATTTCGCCAAACGCTTCGAGGAGGAACCGGGAACCAACCCCGAAGAATTGATTGGTGCTGCGCATGCGGGTTGTTTTTCCATGGCCTTGTCGGGCGATTTGACGGCCAATGGCACGATTGCCAAAGCCATCGAAACCACGGCGACAGTGACCTTGGAGAGCATCGACGGCGCGGCGACGATCACCCGGGTCGATCTGCATTGCCACGCGTCGGTTGACGGCATTTCGGCGGAAAAATTCGCCGAGATTGCCGAGAATACCCGCAAGACCTGTCCGGTTTCGCGGGTGCTGAACGCCGAGATCACCCTGCACGCGCATCTGGTCTGAATCGTCGCAGCGCCGGGGTGTTGCTTGACAACACTCCGGCGCTCCGCCCAATGGCGGCATGAGTCTGTTTTACGTGGCCTTGGGCGGTGCCATTGGATCGGCGCTGCGATATTTGACCAATCTGACGGCATTGCGGCTGTTCGGAGCCGGGTTCGCGTGGGGGACGGCAACGGTCAATGTCGTCGGGTCATTTGTCGTGGGAGCGCTGGCGGTGGTCATGGCCGGACGTGCTGGCGCAGATGGCAAGTGGGTGGCGTTCCTGTTGACCGGCATCCTTGGCGGCTTCGCCACGTTTTCGGCCTTTTCGCTGGATGCGGTCCGGTTGGTGGAACAAGGGCGAGCGGCAAGCGCGGTTTACTCCATCGGCGGATCGGTGGCTTTGTCGATTGCCGCTTTGATGTTGGGCATGACTTTGGCGCGGTGGCTGGCATGAGCGGCGTGCAAACCCTGACCGTTGGCGAGGACGAGGGCGCGCAGCGGCTGGACCGCTGGCTGCGGCGGCGGTTCCCGAACCTCAACCAGATCAAGATCGAAAAGATGTGCCGCAAGGGCGAGGTACGGGTCGATGGCGGCCGGGTGAAACCGGCGACCCGGCTGGAGCCGGGCAATGCGGTGCGCGTTCCGCCGTTGGACGAGGGCGAACCGGTGGCCTCGGGGCGCAATCCCAATGTGATCACCGCCGACGACGAGAAACTGATCCAGTCTTGCGTGATCCATAAAGACGAGCACCTGATCGTCTTGAACAAGCCCGCCGGTCTGGCGACGCAGGGCGGGTCGGGGCAGACCCGGCACGTCGACGGTCTGTCGGAAGCATTGAAATTCGAGCGCGACGACAAGCCAAAGCTGGTGCATCGGCTGGACAAGGATACATCGGGTGTCTTGCTGCTGGCGCGAACCGGACGGGCCGCGGCGGTGCTGGCCAAATCGTTCAACCTGCAAATGACCCGCAAGATCTATTGGGCGGTGGTCGCCGGGGTTCCTGCCCCCAAAAAGGGCACCGTCAAATACGGGTTGGTCAAGGCCGGCGGTCACGGACCCCAGGGCGAAGGCGAAAAGATGATCGCGGTCCACCCCGACATGCTTGCCGCGACCGAAGGTGCCAAGAAGGCCGTCACCGACTATGCGGTGATCGAAGCGGCGGCGAAGCGCTGTGCCTGGGTGGCCTTGGCACCGCAAACCGGACGCACCCACCAGCTGCGGGTGCATATGGCCGAGATCGGCAACCCGATCATCGGCGACGGCAAATACGGCGGCTCGGGGCAGACCAACGAAGGCGACGGCTGGGGGGCGCAGCTCGGTGGCGATGTCAGCCGCAAGATGCATTTGCATGCCCGCTCGATCGCGTTGCGGCATCCGGTCACCGGCAAGCAAATGCGTTTTGTCGCACCCTTGCCGCCGCATATGCAAAGGACATGGGACCTGTTCGGCTGGGGCGTCGGCGCTGCGGCGGATGATCCGTTTGCGGAGGACGAATGAGCGCGCCGACGTGGTTTGCCCTGGGGGCGGGTCAGAGCAAGAAACGCTGGTGGCGCGACGTTTCGGTTCGGACGGTGGCGCACGGGTTTGAAATCTGGCTCGACGCGCGGCAGCTGCGCAGTCCGGCGAGGTCGGATTTTGTCCTTCCGAACCGAACGATGGCAGAGGCGATCGCGGCGGAATTCAATGCTCAGCTCACGCCGATTGACCCGCAATCGATGCCCGTAACCCGGGCAGCCAATGCGGCAATTGACAAGGTGTCACCCCGCAAGCGCGAGGTCGTCGCAGAATTGGCCGGTTATGGCGGGGCCGATTTGCTGTGCTATCGCGCCGGCGAACCGGCGCGGTTGCGGGCGCGGCAAGACGCTGTTTGGCAGCCTTGTCTGGATTGGGCAGCGGAAAGATTCAACGCCCCTTTGACGGTCTATACGGGCGTTATCCACGGGGTTCAACCGCAAGCGAGCCTGGATCGGTTGACGATGGTGGTTGCGAGGTTTGACGCCTTTGAATTAACCGCGCTGCACGATCTGGTGGCGATCAGCGGTTCGCTAATGCTTGGGTTGACGGTGGGTGATGGCAAACTGTCAGCGAGTGATGGTTTCGATATTTCGCGCATCGACGAGGTTTGGCAGGCCGAACTTTGGGGGTTCGATGCCGATGCCGAGGCGGTTGTGGCACTGAAACGGCAGGCGTATTTGCAGGCGGAAAACTTCCTTCGGCTCGCCCGCGACACGGCTGCCACAGCGTAACCATTGCCAATCGGCACCGATTGTTCCTGGCTTGCCGCAATCGCCCGCCCAAAGAAACCTTGACCTTTGGCTGACGTGCGGCTCCAATTCGGGACGGCTGCCCGAAACGGGCAGGCAACAAGGTGATTCCGGCCACGAAGCCGGGACGCTGGCCGAAACCGGGCAGATGTCAGGGGAGAAGACCACATGAAGAAAGCGATGTTCCTTGGAACACTGGCTGCTTTCGGCTTGACGGCTGGCGTGGCGTCGGCGGCGACGCTGGACGATGTCCAAGCCAGGGGCCACCTGCAGTGCGGCGTAAATGTCGGGCTTGTCGGCTTTGCCGCGCCGGATGCCAGCGGCGAATGGGACGGCTTTGACATTGCCTATTGCCGCGCCCTGGCCGCGGCAATTTTCGGTGACCCGAAGGCGGTCCGGTTCACACCGACCACCGACCAGAGCCAGTTCGCCGCGCTGGCCTCGGGCGAAGTTGATATTCTGGCCCGGAACTCGCCCTGGACTTACAGCCGCGATACCGACCTGAAACTGGACTGGGTTGGCGTCAATTATTACGACGGCCAAGGCTTCATGGTGAAGAAAGGACTGGGGGTTGCTTCGGCCAAGGAACTGGACGGTCTCACCGTCTGTGTCCAGGCAGACACGCCGACCGACCGGAATCTCGCCGACTACTTCAAGGAAAACGGCATGTCGTATGAGCCGGTTCCGGTTGAAACCGAGGACCAGGCGCTGATCCAGTTCCTTGCCGGTGCCTGCGACGTTTACACCAGCGACGCTTCGGGTCTGGCGGCAGGCCGCGCAACTTTCGAAGACGCGGCGGCCTATGTCGTACTGCCGGAAATCATCTCGAAAGAGGCGCTTGGGCCGTTGGTCCGCCATGGCGACGATCAGTGGGCGGACATTGCCCGCTGGGTGCTGTACGCGCTGATCATCGCCGAAGAAAAAGGCATCACCTCGGCCAATATCGACGAAATGGCCAAAGGCGTGACCGACGAGGAAATCAACCGCCTGCTCGGTTCGGGCACCGACGACATCGGCGCCATGATGGGGATGCCGAAAACCTGGGGCTATGACGCCATCAAGGCGGGCGGCAATTACGGCGAGCTGTTCGAGCGCCATCTGGGCGAGAAGACCGCGCTTGGCCTCGCCCGTGGCCTGAACGCGCTGTGGACGCAAGGCGGCCTGCAATACGCGCCGCCGGTGCGCTGAAAACATCGGGGGGCGTGGCAGTGCGCCCCCCATTTTCCCTTTGGGACAGGCCTGACCGATGGCAATGCTGAGTGAGGTACCCCGCGACAGGTTTCGTCTTGGCATGTTGCTCTGCGACACCCGCTACCGCGCGCTGACGATCCAGGTAATCGCGGCCTTTGCCTTCGCGGTGCTGATCGGCTGGCTGTTTTTCAACACGGTCGCGAACCTGTCCGCGCCGGGCAAGGATTTCAATTTCGCTTTCCTGGGCAGCCAGGCGGGCTGGCACCAGCTGATGTTCGGTTATTACCCGGTCGATATGTACTGGCGACCGGAACTGGCGCTGGTGTGGAACGGCATCGTCTGGGAGCGGCTCGGCTTCATCGCCCCGATCTTTTTCATTTGCTGTTTCGCGATGCCGCGCTATTCGCAATATCTGAAGCGCAAGTTGCGCACCGGCATTGAGGGGATAACATGATCGACGCCGACATGGCTGCAAAAATGCAAGTCACCGACGAAACCGCGATCCAGATCACCAACATGAACAAGTGGTTCGGATCGTTCCACGTGCTGCGCGACATCAACCTGACGGTTTATCGCGGCGAGCGGATCGTGATTTGCGGACCGTCGGGGTCGGGCAAATCGACCCTGATCCGCTGCATCAACCGGCTGGAGGAGCATCAGAAGGGCCAGATCATCGTCGAGGGCACCGAGCTGTCGTCGGATCTGAAGAACATCGACCGGATCAGGTCGGAAGTCGGCATGGTGTTCCAGCATTTCAACCTGTTCCCGCATCTGACGATTCTGGAGAACTGCACCCTGGCCCCGATCTGGGTGCGCAAGACCCCGAAGAAGGAGGCTGAGGAAATCGCGATGGAGTTCCTGACCAAGGTCAAGATCCCCGAGCAGGCATTGAAATACCCCGGCCAGTTATCGGGCGGCCAGCAGCAGCGCGTCGCCATCGCGCGGTCGCTGTGCATGAAGCCGCGGATCATGCTGTTTGACGAGCCGACTTCGGCGCTTGACCCCGAAATGATCAAGGAAGTGCTCGACACCATGATCGAGCTGGCCGAGGAGGGGATGACGATGATCTGCGTCACCCACGAGATGGGCTTTGCCCGCCAGGTGGCGAACCGGGTGATTTTCATGGATCAGGGCCAGATCGTCGAGCAAAACGCGCCCGAGGAATTTTTTCACAACCCGCAGAACGAGCGGACGAAACTGTTTTTGAGCCAGATTCTGGGGCATTGACCGGCGGCACGCTGACAGCAGTAACCCGCTATTAACCGACCGCGTGCTAGCGAAAGCCGGTGCGGCAGGCCCGCGCTTTTCATCAGCGGCGGGAGGGTCTTTTGCCCCGGCACATCAATCGCAAAAAGCCGGTCTATCTGACCAATGCTGACGATCATTCCGACCTCTACACCGGCAGCAAGAAACCCGATCTGGTTTACGGGTTTCGCGGCGATGACACGATTTTTGGCATGGACGGCGACGATCTGATCAAAGGAGGTCTGGGCGATGACCTGATTTACGGCGGCCGCGGCCGTGACCGGCTGCTGGGGGAAGGAGGCGACGACTTTCTGTTCGGTGGTGCCGGTGACGATGTGATGACGGGGGGTGCGGGTGCTGACACATTCGTGTTCGGCGCGATCGACAGGATCAGCGACTTTTCCAGCGGGTCCGACCTGATTTCATTCATGGCCGAAGGCGTGACCGGCTTTGCCACCGCCGTCATTGACCGGATCAGGCTGAGCACCAATCAGCAGCACGCCGTCATCGAATGGAGCTGGCAGGACCAAAACCACCGGATCGTATTGTCGGATGTGACCGTCGAATATTCCCGGTCAGATTTTTGCAATTTCACTTTTTCCGATGCCGCTTTGGCATGGTTTGCCTGACCGGCCCTAAACCACTTCCTTGGGCAAGGCGAATTTGTTGAATTCGGCCTTGCCATATTTCAGTTTTGACCATTCCTTGATGTCGGCGGTCAGAATG
Organism: Paracoccaceae bacterium; assembly: GCA_043736475.1. GTDB lineage: Bacteria > Pseudomonadota > Alphaproteobacteria > Rhodobacterales > Rhodobacteraceae > JANMOK01. The sequence continues at coordinate 888 of JAYTCN010000272.1, read as the reverse complement.
GCGGTGGCAGCGGTGGGGAATTCGCGGAATGCCCGGCTGCAGTTGCTGGGAACGCTGCCGTTGGCCAGTTTGCGGGCCAAGGCCCCGATTCCCGGCTGATGCCCGATCAGGAACACCGTTTCGGCGGCGTCGGGGGATTTTTGCAGGATTGCGAGCAATTGATCTGGCGAGGCCATATAGGCCTCTTTGGTAGCCTGGGCCTGGGCCTTGCCCTTGCGGCCAATGAAGGTTTTCAGCCGATCCCAGGTTTCGCTGCTGCGCCTGGCCGGCGACAGGATGACATGATCGGGGTGAACGTCTTGTTCAGCCAGCCAGGCCCCCATCGTCGCGGCGGAAATCCGGCCCCGCGCATTCAGCGGGCGATCGATGTCTTCGGCAGTCGGATCGGCCCGGGATGATTTGGCATGTCGCATCAGGATAATCTTTTTCATGACCGCGATTCCCACGGGATTGCGCCGTCACAATCAAGTGCGCGCTGTGTCGCGGCGGCAGTTATCCACAGTTATTTCCGGTGAAAGGCCGCCATGTGGAACGCTGCGCGCGACGGGTCGTGCAATTTTTGGCCAACCGGGCAGGACCGGCGCACCTGGCAGCCCTGCATCAGACAGTCCCGGCCGGCGGGCGAATCGAGAAACCCGTGGCAGCGCGGCAGGTCGTAACCGCCCGGAACCAGCGCACCGACCGGGCAGGCAGTCTGGCAGGGCTTGCCGTCGCAGGTTTCGCAGGGCGAACCGGCGCTGGCGGGCATGTCCAGAACCGCGTCAAAGGCCAAAGCCGCCCGAAACGAGACATCGAGGCCGTGCCTTCCGTGAACCAGCAAACCGACCGGCGATTGCCAGATCTGGCGACTGTCCAGCGCCCATGCGACAAACGGCCGGACCGGTGATG
>JAYTCN010000271.1:0-1606 GCA_043736475.1 Paracoccaceae bacterium | reverse complement strand
CAAGGCAACGGCGCGCCTATATTGCGTTGGAACACGGAGGCGACGATGCAGAGCAAGGCCCAGCACGTGGTACCGCGCAGTTACGGTTGGGCCGTGCGCTCGACCGGTTCCGCGCGCGTCTCGCACCGGTTTGCAACGCAGGAAGAGGCGATTTCCGTGGGGCGCGAACTGGCAAGCAGGCAGCACACAAAGCTCTACATTCATGGAACCGACGGACGGATCCGCGAACGGATCAGCTTTGGGGCCGACCCTTTGCCGCCGCAGGGCTGAGCTTGGACGATTTCGACCGCAGCGTCTTCATCAACTGCCCGTTTGACAGCGATTATGCCGAGATTCTGCAGGCGATCCTGTTCTGTGTGACCGTGATGGGCTTTCGCCCGCGGCTGGCAACCGAACGCAGCGATTCAGGCGAGACGCGGCTTGAGAAGATCCGGGAACTGATCGAGGGCAGCCGCTGGTCGATCCACGACCTCAGCCGCTGTCAGGCCCGCAACGCGGGAGAGATGTTTCGTCTGAACATGCCGTTCGAACTTGGCATCGACTGGGGTTGCCGCCGCTATTTTGGCCTAGGGCGCGAGCGGAAGCGGTTTCTGATTCTTGAAGAACAGCGCTACCGCTTTCAGGCGGCACTGTCCGATATTTCGGGCTGCGACATCCAATCCCACGACGGAAACCACGTTAACGCGCTAATCCGTGTCCGCAACTGGCTGCGGCAAGAGACCGGGGCACGCGCCGACGGACCCGAACGCCTGCTGGGCCAGTACGAGGATTTTCTGGGCTGGCATTACGAACACAAGCTGGCGCAGGGCTATTCTGAAAAGGACATCCGCGACTATCCGACCTTCGAATTGCTTGAGGCAATGGGGCGCTGGATGGACGCAGGAAAACCAAAGGATTTCGGGGTGCCGTGATGTTCCAGACCTTCACCTCCCACGCCGACCCCGCCCAGGGCCCCGCCCGCCTTGCCGCCTTGCGGGCGCATCTGGCCGCGCAGGGCCTTGCGGGGTTCCTCGTGCCGCGTGCCGACCTGCATCAGGGCGAATATGTCGCGGCACGGGATGAGCGGTTGCAATGGTTGACCGGGTTCACCGGGTCGGCGGGGTTTGCGGTGGTGCTGCCCGAGATCGCGGGCGTGTTCATCGACGGGCGCTATCGCACCCAGGTCAAGGGTCAGGTCGATCTGGCACATTTCACGCCGGTGCCGTGGCCCGAAACGAAACCGGGGCCATGGATCGCGGCACATCTGGCAGAGGGACGCATCGGCTTCGACCCCTGGCTGCACAGTGCCGACGAGATCGCGAAAATCGAAGAGGCGCTTGGCGGTCATGGCGTCACGCTGGAGCCTGTCGCCAACGCCGTCGATGCGATCTGGCCCGACCAGCCCGCGCCGCCGATGGGCGCGGCCTTTGCCCATCCGCTGACGCTGGCCGGGGTATCCTCGGCGGACAAGCGGGCGACGCTTGCGGAAGACCTGCGCAAGGCGGGGCAGCGCGCGGCAGTGATCACCCTGCCCGACAGCCTTTGCTGGCTGCTGAACATCCGGGGTGCCGACGTGCCGCGCAATCCGGTGCTGCATGGTCTGGCGATTCTGCACGACGATGCCCGC
>JAYTCN010000270.1:0-3954 GCA_043736475.1 Paracoccaceae bacterium | reverse complement strand
AATCAATAAACACCCGCAAATTCGCCCGCGCCTCCCGTTGCCCGACGAATTCCGCCAAGGATTGCGGCCGCAGCGCCCGGTCATCCTCGGGGCGCTTTTCCGGGCGCAGATCGGGGTCGGGAAAGCTCATCCCTGCTCCGCCAGCAATTTCAGCGCCGCCCGGATCACCGCACCAGCGTCGCCCACGTCGCCCGCCTGCGCTACCGCCGAAGCCGCCTCGCCCGGCAGATAACCCAGATTGACCAAAGCCGACAAAGCATCGGCCGAGGCCCCCGCGTCCCCGTCAATCACCGCCACATTCGCCGAAAACGGCATCGTCCCGTCCGGCACGATCCGCTGTGCCGGCCCGCGCGCCCCCAGCGCCATCACCGCCGGGGCCTTGCCTTTCAGCTCCAGTATCACCCGCTGGGCAATCTTCGGCCCGATTCCCGGCGCGGCGCGGATGGCATTCACATCGCCCAAGGCAATCGCCCGGCTCGCCCCTTCGGCCCCCAAGGTGCCCAGTATCGACAAGGCCGCCCTGGCCCCGACACCCTGCACCGTCGTCAGCAAGCGATGCCATTCGCGTTCCGCCAACGTTGGAAAGCCGAAAAGCTGCATCAGGTCTTCGCGCACCACCATCTCGGTGTAGAGCGCCACCACACCGCCTGACTGTGGCATCACGGCCAAGGTCCTTTCCGAGCAATAGACCAGATAGCCAACCCCGCCGGTATCGATCAGCACATGGTCCGCCGCCCGGTAATCCAGCCGCCCCGTCACTTTGCCAATCATGCCGAGGCCCGTTCGATCGCCGCTTCAAGCCGGCCGGTAAACCGCAAATTATGCGCATGGCACAAGGCCACCGCCAAAGCGTCCGCCGCATCCGCCCCGCCGATCGGCACCCCCGGGAATTGCAGTTTCACCATCGCCTCGACCTGATGCTTCTCGGCATGGCCGACGCCAACCACCACCTTTTTCACCGCATTCGGCGCATATTCCGCCACCGCCAACCCGGCTTGGGCTGGCACCAGCAGGCATATCCCGCGCGCCTGACCCAATTTCAGCGTTCCCGCCGCGTCCTTGTTGACGAATGTCTGCTCGACGGCCGCCGTGTCGGGCTGCCAACGGTCGATTACGCTGGTCAAAAGTCCGTGCAAACTGAACAGGCGGGCGGCAAGTTCATCACCCAAGGGCAGGCAAACGCCATTCGCCACATGTGAAATCCGGCTGCCGACCACGTCCACAACGCCCCAGCCGGTGCGCCGCAGCCCCGGATCAATGCCAATCACCCGCATTCCAGCCTGTCCCCTGCTTTTTCCAGCATTTTTTCGACTTTGGCACGAAACAAGAACATACGCCAGAATTATTGCGACACGCCCGGTGCGGCTCTATTCATTCGACTGCCGTCTGAAATTCACTAAAGGATTATTATAACTAAGTTTTCGGCTATGCACTTTCTGCATTTCGGCTATGCACTGGTACACCTTGCTGCACCGAAACCGGAGGATTATCTCCTTCTCATCAATTGGCCTGTTGGTCAAAAACAGTCTGAAACCCTTAGGAAAAGAAAATGTCCGTCCTCGAAGTTGTCCGCCCCGTACCGCTTGGTTCAGTAACCACATTCCGTCTCGTTTCCTTTATCGAACGCGTGGCTGTGAGCCTGTCCAACTGGCGCTCCGCGATGGCAACCGCCAGGGCGTTGAACGGCCTGAGCGACGGGCAGCTTGACGATATCGGTCTGTACCGCGGTGGAATCGCCGACGTGGCAAGCACTATGGCCGCACGCCGTTTCTGATTCAATAGCAACGGAATACGACATCACCCGCCGCGTGTACGCGGCGGTTTTGTTTTGGAAACCGGTTATTTCCGCAAGGCCAAAGTTGCCCATTCGCCGATGACAAGTTTGTCCACCCGGCTGAAACCCCAGCCGCGATAGACAGCCTCGACATTCGCCGATTGCTGGGCAAGCAGACCCGATAGAATTGCAATTCCGCCGGGCGCGAGGAACCGTAACACGTCCGGCGCTAGACGTTTCAGCGGGCCGGCCAAGATATTGGCCAATATCAAATCATAGCGGGCGTGGTTTCGAAGCGTCGGATGTCGAAATCCCTTGGCGGTCACGCAAGTCACGCGGTCACGCAGACCGTTGGCGGCCACGTTCGCAGCAGCAGTCTGCGTCGCCACCGGATCAATATCGCTGGCAATTGCCCTGATGGGCCAGATGCTGGCAGCACCCATCGCCAACACTCCGGTACCCGAGCCAATATCTGCGACCTTGCGCGCCACCAGACCGCGCTTCGCCAGTTGATCGAGCATGATCAGGCACCCTTGGGTCGTCGCGTGATGACCGGTGCCGAATGCCATCGCAGCCTCTATTTCCAGGCGGACTTTTTGCGATCCGGCGCGGCCCCGGTCATGGCTGCCGTGAATCACGAATCGCCCGGCTTGCACCGGGGCCAGCTCGCGTTGTGCCTCGGCAACCCAGTCGCGATCGTCCAGTTCCGAAACCGCAAAGTCGGGTGCGTCGTGCAACTTTGCCAACAGCGCCAGTCCGGCAGCGTCCGGGGATTCGCTGAAATACCCGCTGACTTCCCACTGCGGCGCGCCCTGCTGTACTTCAGCCACGCCGATTGTCGTTGGTTTTGGGTCAAGCGCATCCAATAACCCGGCCAAAGCATTCGCCGCAGCTTCATCGGCTAACCGTGTCAACGCGACGAATGTCGGCAAGGCATGTCTCCTGCATTGCGCCGGCGGACAGACGGCTCAATTCACCGCGTCAACCCGGTCGGTCAGGCCGCAGTTCCGATCGGGCAGGTCACGCCGGTGCCGCCGATGCCGCAATAGCCACCCGGGTTTTTTGCGAGGTATTGCTGGTGGTAGTCTTCGGCATAGTAAAATTCGCCGGCGTCACGGATCTCGGTCGTTATCCGGCCGTAACCCGAAGCACTCAGGCGCCGCTGGAACATCGGCCTTGAAGCTTCCGCCGCCCGCTTTTGCGCGTCATTGAATGTGTAGATACCCGAGCGGTACTGCGTGCCGGTATCGTTTCCCTGCCGCATGCCCTGCGTCGGGTCGTGCCCTTCCCAAAATGTCTTGAGCAACATTTCATAGCTGATCAGCTTCGGATCATAGACCACCAGCACGACTTCGTTGTGTCCGGTCGCGCCCGAACATACCTCTTGGTATGTCGCATTGGGTGTCATCCCGGCGGCATAGCCGACTGCGGTCACCCAGACGCCGGGCAATTTCCAGAAAATCCGTTCGACCCCCCAAAAGCAACCCATGCCGAACATGGCCTGTTCGAGCCCGGCAGGGTGCGGGCCTTTCAGGGGACGGTCATTGCCAAAATGGGTCTCTGCCGTCGCAATCGCCGTGCCGCGGCCCGGCAATGCGTTGCCAAATTCCGGCATGGCCGTCTTTTTGCCAAATCCAAACATCGGCGCTCCCTCCAGGTTCATCGCTTCAAATAGGGTCGGCTTCGGCATTAGTCATCGCCGACGGACGTTCACCTTTCAGCGAGCGCAGATGGGCCAGCGCCGCCAAAGCAGCCAGACTGCCTGCCAGGACCGCCGCAACGCCTTGGGCATATACCACCCCCGGCGCGGCAAACCAACCACCCAGAAGCATCGCCAACGGCCACAGCACAACCCCGTCTCGCAGCCAGTTAAAGCCGGTTGACCAGATCGGTTTTCCCAGCGAATTGAACGAAGCGCTCGCAACAAACAAAGCGCCGGTGAACACGGCAGAACCGGCGGTCAAAGTGAACGCCCGCACGACCTGCGCCCCTTCTTCGGGAACGCCGAATGCGGTGATCAGCAGACTGCCGGTGCCAAATAGCAAAGCCCAGACAACCAAAGTATAAACGCCGCAATAGATCAAAGCGTGCCGGAAAGTCGATTCGACCCTGTCCCATTTCTGGGCACCGATATTTTGGCCAAAGATGCCGCCCACCGCACCGGCCAAAGCGAACAGCCC
>JAYTCN010000269.1:0-3957 GCA_043736475.1 Paracoccaceae bacterium | reverse complement strand
CGCATGGCACTCCAGCTGCTCCCGCCAAAAAACGGGAGTGTTGCACGACTGAGGTGGTGAGTTTTGGACGCTGTTCCACCCCGTCAGCTGGTCACTTTCGCACGCTGTATTACATGCAGGCAAAGCCCTCGGGCCAGAAATGCTCGGTGCAAGCGGTGTCAGCGCAAGGGGGCCAGCGCGGCGGTCCGGATCGGCAGGTCGCGCAGCAGATCGCACTGCATGAGGGCCAACACGAAATCGAAACAGGCGTTCCGCGCGGCCCCGGGTCGGCGGGTTTCCGCACCTTCACCTCCCGCACAGCAGGTCACTGATCTGGGCTGGTTCGGCCAGCATCGCCAGCAGGACGGCAATGGTCGCGCTACAGGCGCGCCTCGGGCGGCGGCACGGGGGGGGGGCCTCGAACCAGACAGCCTCACGTTACGCGCGTGCCCCCGAGTGGGGTGAAGATGGCTGCAGAAGTGGCACTGTCGCTGCGCCAGTGCCCGCCAAACCTGTTGTGCCGCTCCTTCGCTGAGCAACTGGCTTTCCGACGCCAACCGGCCCGGTGCCGCGCCAAGTCCGGCATGTGCGCCTACCACAAACCGAGCCTCCGCTTCGGCCGCATCCCGCGCCGACAGGGCGAGCAGCAGGTCGTCGCAGTCCAACAGCATGTGCGCCAGCGTCGGGATGCCGCCCTCGGCCTGCCCCCAAAAAAAGCGCTGAACCGACGCCATGGCCTATCGACTATTTGCAGCGCCGGTTCGGACAGCACATCCAGAGGCAAGGCTTTCCGCAGCGTGCGCCGCCCTGGCTGTAACGTCTCAATAGGTTGTTCACGGGCTGAAACCGGTGATTGTGGAGTTTGCAAAGCACTGCGATCCCGGGAGACGACCCATGAACATCCACAAGGATGCCAAATCGACGCTGACGATGCGAGCCTTGATTGATTCTCGGCGAATGGGGGGGAAAGCCGGGCCGGATCGCCATTGCGATTGGGTTTCGGCGGCGACGGTGCGTAAATGGCTCGCTCGCCACGCAGCGGGAGGGGAGGCGGGGCTTGCGGACCGCTCCTGCCGTCCGCATCGGGTTCAGGCCCGCGCGACCGCTGACGCCGCATCATCGGCAACCGCACCGGCCAGAGCAATGGGCGCTCTCGCAAGGGCGGGGGCAAGGGTTGGGAGCATCTGCATCTGGCCGTCGATGACCATTCGCGCTTGGCCCATTCCGAGATTTTCAACGACAAGACCCGCGAGTCCTGCCTGACCTTCCTGCTCAATGCCCTGCACTTCTTTCGCAGCCACGACGTCAAGGTTTGGCGGGTGATGACGGAATATGGTGTCAGATTCCGCTCAAAATCTCTATCCCAAGGCATTTAAAATCCATGGGATAATCCACAAGCACACCACGCCCACCACCTCAAAAACCAACCGCAAGGCCGAAAGACTCGTTCAGACATCTCTGCGCGAACGGGCCTCTGCCACACCCTACACCCATTCGGACGCACGCTGCGACGCCATCTTGCCATTCATGACCGCTGCAACCAACATCGCCCGCACTTTGGCATCAAGGGCAAAACCTCAATCTCAAGGATTTCCAGCAACAACCTATCTCGACACGACAGCCAAGTGTGGATTGCCATGTTTTGCACATCATTCCTTCCGTCGGCGGTGGCATGAAGCGCATCCTCGCAGTCGTGCCTTCATAACAGCATTCTGGCTGAGCACAGATTGCGGACATGGAACACATTTGCATTTGGTATGCTCAAATGTAACTTGTTTGGCGTATTTGTTTAAAGAAATCATGGGAACGGCGCATGATTATACTCCGCAGTTGCGCCGTCGTTTAAACATTAGGTTTGAAACCGTGCTAAATGTTCAGATAATTTAAAGCCAGATCGCTGTGGGAGTACTTGCGATACGACTTTGTGGCTGTTGGATGCTACACAGTTTGACTGTCTGGGCTGGTCCATCTCTCTGATTTCCGCCGGCGGTGGGACGGTTTTCATCGAGGACCTGACCATGGCCGTCTCTGGCGCCGCTGACACGGCGGCGATTGCCGGGGCCAGGCTGGGGTTAAAGACGCTGGCGGTGGGGCATATCGCCGCGACATGATGGGTGATTGGGCCGTGGCCCGGCTGGAAGCTTTGGAAACAACACCTCGGGCCTGCAACGGCTTGAGGTTGTGCCGACCGTCTGATCGATCGTGCTGACACGCGCCGGCGGATCTCGCACGGTGGCATCTGAAGGGGGGCTACAGGGCATTTCGCGGTGGACCCGGCCGACAACGCGTCAATCGGCATCCAATATTGCCCCCTATCTGCCTCCAATATGACCCTGTCGGCAGGGTCGGATTTGGGTCTGGCTTGGCGGCGTGGGTCATGTGACCAAGGCGGGTCAAACCAAAATCCGGGGACGTCAGGCGCGGTTTTTTAAAGCGCCAGGACTCGTTGCCGGTTTCGACGATCTCTCAATAATGGGTGAGGCGGTCGAGTAGCGCGGTGGTCATCTAGGCATTGCCAAAGACCGTTGGTCATTCGCCGAAGGCGAGGTTGGTGGTGACGATGACAGACGTGCGCTCGTAAAGTTTGATGCTGCGGTGGAAGAGCCGCTGGCCGCCAGCTCGGGCGAAGCGTAAATATCCGACCTCGTCCAGAATAACCCACAGCGTGCCCCAACAGCATGCCGGTGCCAATCTAACCTGTCTGATAAGGTTCAGGCGATCCTGAAACAGGGATGAAGCAGACATCAAACAGACGGGACAAAGGCTCGACTACCGTTGCGTTGGTCAGGGCGGGAAATCAGAAAAACCACTCTGATCCTCTTGCCGTCAGGTCTGATTGACAGGCCTGTCATCTGCTCCGTATCAAAAACGCCCCAGGTCGCCGAAGGGTTCCACTTGCAAGGTTCTCCAGGGACCGCCCTGTTGGCCCGCACGCACCGCAGACAAGCGGCGCGTGCAGGATTGCCAATTGTTATTGCATCAGCGCAAGTTGGCCACGGATTTCGCCGTCCGGAAACTTTTCAGTATGGACGTTGAAATAATACATGCCCGCCACCAGTTCAGCTGCCTGTGCATCGGTGATTGGGGCGGAACCTTCCATGGTTTCAGTCGTGGTGTCGATAACCGGTCCAGCAGCTTCCATTGCCGTTGCGGGGCCGTGGATATGCGACGCCGTCATGTCGCCGCTCAGGCCATCGTGGGTATAGACCCAAGTGACCGTTTTCGCTTCGGTATCAAGTGTCACTTCGGCGGTTCCGGTCGCAGCACTGTCGGTGGGCGGCACTCCGGCAGCGCCGGTCAATTCTGTGGTAAACTTCATCATTTCCGCCTGGGCGGCGGCAGCTGCGAACACCATGCTGACGGCCAGTGCGACAACGACGCCTGAGTTTTGGATGCGGATCATAGTACACGTCTCCTATTTGAATTGGGGCATTGACGCCCAAGGTACAACGTTTCGATGATCGTCTGGTTCCGAGATCGTGCCTGCATAGCCCGAACGGCAGGCGGGTTGCCGCGCATCTTGCTGGCCAATGCGTCGGGGCATGGGCGATGTTTCAAAAGGGAACGGATGTGCCTGTGTGGGCGGTTCACACAGACACACTTCCGAGGAGACCCCGGTGACAAATCCATTGCGCATCCTGTTTGCCATCGGTCTAATCGCCATCTTCAACCTCGTGGCCACGCAAAGGAGCCTTTGGCAGACCGGGCGTGTGCCGCAGGATCCGCTTGAACCCGTTTCGGGCGGGCCGGAACTGCTGCCGCTGGTGCGGATCTGGATCGATACTGACGCGGCTTGTGGGGCGACAGGTCGCGTCGTTCCGGACGACTGCTTTGCGATGTTGTATGGACCTGTCCCGGTTTTGTTCCGGTCTTTTGAGAGCAATACCCGCCATCAAGGGTCGGACCATGCGTCTGGCGATATGGCCGCGATACACTGTGACGAGTTCAAGCGGCATGCGGTTCGCATTGCGCAGAGTT
>JAYTCN010000268.1:0-9317 GCA_043736475.1 Paracoccaceae bacterium | reverse complement strand
AGCAGATGCTGAGTGGCAACAACGGCGCCATCGGCCCCAAGCGCGACGGCGATCAAGCTCTTCGCGGTCAAACCGCCGGGCGTGGCGGCAAGCACGGCCGTGCCGGGATGTTGATCTGGTTCAGCCCGTACCCGGCCAACGCGCCCAGCACCAGTGCCAACCCGATCCGCATTGCCGGTGTCATCACAGCGACAGCCCCAGCCAAAGCCCGATTCCGGCCAAGGCAAGCGCGAACAGGCGGCGGATCACTTTTGCCCGGCCGGGATTGGCAAATAACGGCCGCGCCATGCCGGCCAGCAGCACGATGCCAAAGTGAATGCCGGTTGCGATAGCGACAAAAACCAGCGACAGCGCGACGCCCTGCCCCAGCAGGTTTTGTGCCGGATCAATGAACGTCGGCAGCACCGCGACATAAAAGATCGCCGCCTTGGGGTTCAGCAGGTTGGTCACCAGACCGCGCTGGAAATAACTGGTCTGGTCGGCGCTGCCGGTTCTGGTTGCCGACGTTTCACGCGCCGATTGCCCGCTTTCCCAAGCCAGCCAAAGGAAATAACCGACCCCGGCCCAAAGCAGCAGGTGATACGGCACCGTCGAATTCGCGATCAGCGCCGCCAGCCCCAGCGCCGCAGCAAGGCCGACCAGCAACAGGCCCAGAGCCACGCCCGTAACGGCGGCCAAGGCCGGTCTGCGCCCCTGGCTGGCCGCGATCAGTGCCTGATAGGCCATGTTCGGTCCCGGCGTCAGTTCGATCACCGCGCAAGCTGCGGAAAAGGCGAGCAGCGAAGCGGCGGTCATGGACGAGTCTGCTGTTGCAATGCACGAGGATTTACCCGTTATTCGCATATCGTCCTGGCAAGGACCGTGCCGAAACCACAGACAGCGAATGGCGGGACAGCGATGCAAATCGACGATCTGGAAACACCGGTTGTGGTGATCGACGAGGCAATCATGGAGGCCAATATTGCCCGCGCGCAGGGCGTTGCAACCGCGGCGGGCATCGCTTTTCGCCCGCATATCAAAACCCACAAACTTCCATTTGTGGCCCGTCGCCAGATCAGGGCCGGTGCCACAGGCATCAATTGTCAAAAACTGAGCGAGGCAGAGGTTTTTGCCGACGCCGGGTTTGATGACATCCTGATCACCTTCAACCTGATCGGTGCGCCAAGGCTGGCGCGGCTTGCTGGCCTGCATGAGCGGGTCAAGCTTTCCGTATCGGCGGATTCGGCGTTCGTGGTTCAAGGACTTTCCGCAGCCATCAGGCCGCCGGGACCGCTGTCGGTGTTGGTGGAATGCGATACCGGCGCAGGCCGCTGCGGGGTCCAGTCGCCACAGGCTGCTTGCGATCTGGCGGCGGAAATCGCTCGCGCGCCCAGCCTGAAATTCGCCGGGTTGCTCACCTACCCAAGCGTTGGTGGCGAATCGGCAGTGCAGGCATTTTTTCAAGATACCATGCAATTGTTGGCCCAGGCGGGCATCCCCTGCCCCATCCGATCAACCGGTGGCACCCCAGGTCTGTTCCGTGCCGCCGATGTGGCCTCGGCGACCGAGTTTCGCGCCGGGACCTATGTCTACAATGACCGCAAGATCCTGTCGGGCGGCACGATCACCTTGGCGGATTGCGCCATGCAGGTCATCGCCACCGTGGTGTCGCGGCCAACTTCCGACCGGGCGATCCTCGATGCCGGCTCAAAGGCGCTGACTTCGGACTTGCTGGGGCTGCAAGGTTTTGGATTGCTGCCGGCTTACCCCGACGCCGTCATCGTTGGCCTGTCGGAAGAACACGGCCACGTTGATCTCGCCGCTTGCCGAGGCGCCCGGCCGACAATGGGCGAGCGGCTGCGGATCATTCCGAACCACACCTGCGTCGTCACCAATCTTTGTGAAACCGTCGCCTTTCACCGCCACGGCACCGTGACCCGGATCCTGCCGGTCGCCGCCCGTGGCCGGGTCTGGTGAGCGGGGTCAGCCCAGCTTCTTGACCATCCGGATTTTCCGGTCGCGAAACCCGGCCCGCAGATACAGGCCATGCGCGGGTGCGTTCCGGGCATAGACCGCCAGGGTGATTTCCGCACGCCCCGCAACCCAGGCCCGGCGTTCGCATTCATCCAGCAACTTTTGCCCGATACCCTGCCCCCGCACCGACCTGGCGACCACCAGTTCGCGGATATGGGCGCTGACATGCGCAGCCAGTTCCTCGGTCCCCGCATCGGCAACGTGGGTCAGCAGGCAGGCGAAGCCGACACAGACCCCCTGCAATTCCGCCACCAGAATGACCCCGGCATTGTTTGCCACGGCCGCTTTCATGTTCTCGACATACCACGCCCCGACTTCGGCGACCGGTTTCATATGGGCGTCGAAAGGCAGTTCAGCCAGCTGCATTTCGCGCGCCAGCTCTATTGCCGCGCCCTCGTCGGCGTTGCGGTATTCGCGGATGATAGGGCCCGTCATTGTCATAACTTTCCGGCAATCATTCGTGCTCGATCGGGCAGAACACGACCGAGTTTCGGCAAAACAGGATGCGACAGGCCGGATTGCTGCATCCGGCGAATTTCGTCAGCCAGACGGTCTGGAAGTTCTGTGGCCATCGACCCAATTCGTTCGATAACGGCATCTTGGTCAACACGTATCTCGCTGCCAAGTTTGCGCCATTCCAGCAACCCAATATCGCGCATCCGGTAGGTGCCGCCGATTTTCATCGCCAGTTTGACCTGCGCCGCATCTCCAATCGGATAGGCCAAAATACTGGCAACGTCGTAAAGCGGCGCAAGCCGTACCATCCCGTTACCGCCGATCATCAGCGAATAATTCTTCGCATGGGCGTCCGTTCCCCCGATCAGCCAGTTGAAGATCAGGGCATCGGTAAAAGTCTGGACGTCGAGGTCGGCCGCTGCTGGTTCAGTCGAAAACTCCCTCTTCCGGCCGTGGGCACCTTCCGAAACCGAATTGCGGAGCAATGATACAACTTTCTCCGGGCTGGGACCGCCTTCGGCTTGATATTTTTTCGACGGCAGCAGGCCGATGGCCTGACAGATATCCTCCTGATGGACGCGGTAAAACGGCACGGAGTGACTGTACTTGTCCAAACTTTTCGCGCTGATCGCCGCGGTGGTGGCCACCGCCGCAAATCCGGCTGCGGCTGCCGCATCGTCGCGAGCCGCCGCCTCGCCCGCCCTTGCCGCCAATTCGGCGCCCCGGGCGGCGAACATCACGCCTGCAGTTGTGGTTTTGATCCGGTCGTATCTCGTCGTAGAAATCGCCGTCACTTCGCCAAACTGAAGGACCCGGCTTTCGACCGCCGGAAGGCCAAGGCGGCGGGCCAATGTCAGGCAAAGGTGTTCATTCTCCGGCAGACCATCCAGCCCGGATGACGCAAGTTTCAGGATGTGGGTCGTAGGCATCCGGCCCGAGGGAACCGCCCATCGTCCGTCCTCGTGAAGCAAGGCGGTTTTCGGCTGCGCTCCGGCAAGGGAGAACTGGCCCAGATCGGCCTGGGTTCGGCCCGCGCTTCCATCGGTTCTGAGTGCAGTCAGGCGCGCTACCATCTCCGCTTCGGTCAGCCATTGAGGTTCCGGCGCGTTGCTGGCCAACGCAGCGTCCAGCCGTTCCGGCCGGACAAATTGCACCGCGCCTTGACAATCCTCCCCCATGTGGGACAGCAGGGCGAAAGGGTTAAGGGCCGAAACCTGGAATTTCCGCGCCCAAGCTGACAGGGTTAGTTCGTTGTCAGGCAAAAGCCCCCAAAGATAGGCCTCGACCACCCGCCCGCCGTGCTCCCTTGCGGTGACCGGCATAGACAAAGAAAGGGGATAGGCACCGGGAATCGTGCGCCAATCATCGTCGTAGCGGAAGCGATATTTGTTGGCCGAGAAAGTCAGTCTTCCCGCCACCCTCCCGTCCAGCAGGACGAATAGGTCGCTCATTTGCGCGACACTCCGCGCGCCGCCTCGACAATCGCATTTAGGTCGGTGAAGGGCAGTTGTGTTTGCGCACTGGCCGCACTTTCGGCAACGCTCAGCGTGATCCCCAGTTCCCTGAGCGTCCGGAGCACCAGTCCTATTCCCGCGCCCGGTTTTCCTTGTTCAATTTGCCCAATCCACAACCGGCTGACACCTGCTCGTTTTGCCAACGCAGTCTGGTCGAGTCCCAGTTCGCGCCGCCGCTCGCGTATCAAGGCCCCGATGTCGCGGGGGGTGTAAATGTCCAAGATGTAAGCCTTCGTATACTTTTCGATTTGCAAGCCTTAGCATACAAATTCGGATGAAAGCAATTGCTTACATTCATTCCGGCCCTCTCACACCTTCCAGAACACAAACCCGCCCCAGGCGACGGCGATTGCCAGCCCGCCCCAGATCGGCACGCCGATGAAAAACAACCAGGCGATGAAAATATAGGCCGAGCCGAGCAGGGTGATGAACAGCCGGTCGCCACGGGTGGTGTCGAGGCCCAGAATGCCGTGCCGGGGCGCGCCGCCGGGGTTGCGGAATTCGAGGAAGCCCATGCTGGCGATGCAGAAGAAGATGAAAATGAAAAATGCCAGCGTCGCCGGGGTCCAGGCCATCCAGAAACCGCCGAACATCGGCGCCGTCCAGGAAAACCCGCCCTCGGCATCCTTGCCGACCCAATCCCAGCCCGCTGCCAGAGCCGGCAGTGGCAGGGCGGCAAGCAGCAGGGCAAGTATTCTCATCACACCCTCCCCAGGGCAAAACCCTTGGCGATATAGTTGCGCACGAAATAGATCACGATCGCGCCGGGAATGATCGTCAAACACCCGGCCGCCGCCAGCAGACCCAGCTCGTACCCGGCGCTCGACGCTGTCCGGGTCATCGTGGCGGCAATCGGCTTGGCCTCGACCGCCGTCAGGGTTTTCGCCAGCAGCAGTTCCACCCAGGAAAACATGAAGCAAAAGAACATCGCCACCCCGATGCCGGCCTTGATCGTCGGGACGAAAATCTTGAAGAAGAACGCCGGGAAGGAATAACCGTCGACATAAGCCGTCTCGTCCAGTTCCTTCGGCACCCCCGACATGAAACCTTCGAGTATCCACACCGCCAGCGGGATGTTGAACAGGCAATGCGCCAAAGCCACTGCCCAGTAGGTGTCAAACAGCCCTATCGCCGAGTACAGCTGGAAAAACGGCAAGGCGAACACTGCCGGCGGGGCCATGCGGTTGGTCAGGAGCCAGAAGAACAGATGTTTGTCGCCAAGGAAGCGATACCGCGAAAAGGCATAGGCGGCAGGCAGGGCGACCGCGACCGAAATCACCATGTTGATCGAGACATAGATGATCGAGTTGATGTAACCCCAGTACCAGGTCGGATCGGTGAAAATCACCGCATAATTGTCCAATGTCCATTTTTGCGGGAACAGCGAGAAGCCGCCGAGAATCTCGTTGGTGGTCTTGAAACTCATCGACACCAGCCAATAGATCGGCACCAAAAGCAGGAAGATATAGATGATCGGCACCAGCGAGCGGGCTCTCATTTCACGTCATCCTTGGTCATCAGCGTGTAGAACACCCAGGACACCAGCAGGGTGATCAGGAAATAGATCAGGCTCATCGCCGCCGCCGGGCCAAGGTCGAACTGGCCCAGCGCGGTTTTCACCAGATCGATCGACAGAAACGTCGTCGCATTGCCCGGTCCGCCGCCGGTCAACACGAACGGTTCGGTGTAGATCATGAATGAATCCATGAAGCGCAAAAGGATGGCGATGGTCAGCACCCGTTTCATCTTCGGCAACTGAATGTAGCGGAACACCGCCCAGCCCCTGGCTCCGTCGATTTTCGCCGCCTGATAATAGGCGTCCGGGATCGAGATCAGACCGGCATAGGCCAACAGCACGACCAGCGAAGTCCAATGCCAGACATCCATCAGGACGACGGTGAACCAAGCCGCGAGCGGGCTCTGGGTCATGTCATAGTCGATGCCCAGATTGTTCAGCCCATAGCCCATCAGGCCGATGTCGGGCAGGGTGAAGATGTTCCACATGGCGCCGACCACGTTCCACGGGATCAACAACGGCAGCGCCATCAGCACCAGACAGACCGGCACCCAGATGCCCGACTTGGGCATGGCGAGCGCGATAGCGATGCCAAGCGGAATTTCGATGATCAGGATGATGAAAGTGAACAGGAACTGCCGTCCCAGCGCCGCGTGAAAACGGTCGGACGACAATATATCCTGAAACCAGCCCAGCCCGTGCCAGAAGAACTGGTTGTTGCCGAACGTCTCCTGCACCGAATAGTTGACCACCGTCATCAGCGGCACCAGCGCGTTGAACGCGACCAGCAACACCACCGGCAACACAAAGAACCAGGCCCGCTGGTTTTCGGTTTTCATCGCATGGCGCCCCGCCTGTTCCGCTGTCCCGGGCGAAGACCCGGGACCTTCTTGAATGCGTGTTTCAGGAGACCCCGGAGCAAGTCCGGGGCAGCAGCGGCCTGCAGCGTGACAAAAACCGTCATCGCCCTGCCCCCGCCAGCCAGCCATCCTGATAGATCCGCGACTGAACCGGATCAAAGGCCAGATGCGCGGCCCCTGCCGCAACCGGCATGCCGTCGGGCACCAGAACGTTGATCCGCACCTCGCCGGCGCGCGCCTCGACCACCTGGTGACGGCCGACATCGGCGATCTTGACCACCTGCACCGGCAGACCGGCGTCGCTGAGTGTCACAAATTCGGGTCGCACCCCCAGTTCCATCCGCCCGGCGCCACTGGCCGCGTTGGCGGTCGGGATATGCACGTTCTGCACGAAGGCCGCCCCATCGCGAATCTCGCAGGGCAAAACGTTCATGCCGGGCGAGCCGATGAAATGGCCGACAAAAGTATGCGCCGGTTTCTCGAACAGCTCCACCGGGCTGCCGATCTGCACGATCTCGCCATCCTGCATCACCACCACCTGATCGGCGAAGGTCAAAGCCTCGGTCTGGTCGTGGGTGACATAGATCATGGTCGCGCGAACTTTGTGGTGCAACTCTTTGAGTTTGGAACGCAATTTCCATTTCAAGTGCGGGTCGATCACCGTCAGCGGCTCGTCGAACATGATGACATTCACATCGTCGCGCACCAGCCCGCGGCCCATCGAGATTTTCTGCTTCGAATCCGGTGGCAGGCCCGCCGCCTTGCGTTTCAACTCGCCGTCCAGCTCCAGCATGGCGGCAATCTCGCGCACCCGTTTATCAACATGCGTCGCGTCAACGCCGCGATTGCGCAGCGGAAAGGCAAGATTGTCGTACACCGTCATCGTGTCGTAGATGACCGGAAACTGGAACACCTGGGCAATATTACGCTCGGCCGGCGGCAACAGCGTTACGTCTTTGTCGTTGAACAGAATCCGCCCCTCAGACGGCACCAAAAGCCCCGAAATGATGTTCAGAAGCGTCGATTTCCCGCAACCCGACGGGCCAAGCAGCGCATAGGCGCCGCCATCATCCCAATCGAGGTCGATCTTTTTCAGCGCATAATCCGACGGTTGCGACGGGTTGGCGCTGTAGGAATGCCGCAGGTTTTTGAGGCCAATTTTTGCCACGCTACGCTGCCACTCGCCCATCGGGCGAGAAATAGAGACACCGCGAGGTATCCATCCAGAACGTGTGTTCGGTGCCGATCTGATAGGGCTGCACGCCTTTTGACAGCGCCACCCAGTTCTGGCCACCACCAATGGCGAAATGCGCCACCGATTCCGACCCGCTGAGTTCGGTGATCTGCACGACCCCGGTGATCGAGGTTTCACCCGCGCTTACGACAATCGGCGTCACGAAATGTGGTCTGAGCCCGACAGTATATTGCCCGTCGGCCAAGGCAGCCGCATCGCCGGTTCCGCGCCATTTCACCTGATCATTGAGGATAAAATCCTTGCCGCGTTTGACGACCGCAGCCGTGTTGATCGGCGGGTCGGAAAACACTTCGGCGGTATTCAAATCCCGCGGCCGTCGATAAGTCGACATTGTTTCACCAAATTGCGTCACCCGTCCCAAATAGATGGTCGCCGTGTGCCCACCCAACAGCAGCGCCTCGGTCGGTTCAGAGGTTGCGTAAACCACGATCGCACCCCGGCCGGCAAACAAGGCAGGCAACTGGTCGCGCAATTCTTCGCGCAGCTTGTAATCGAGGTTGGCCAGCGGCTCATCGAGCAGCACCAGCTCGCTTTGCTTGACAATCGCGCGGGCCAGCGCCGTGCGCTGTTGCTGGCCGCCGGACAATTCCGACGGACGCCGCTTCAGCATCGGCCCAAGCCGCAAGATGTCGGCGGCTTCGTTGACGCGCCGGTTGATCTCGGCGCTGGCGACACCTGCCACACGCAATGGTGAGGCAATGTTTTCGAAAACGTTCATGTTAGGATAGTTGACGAAGAACTGATGCACCAGGCTGATGTTGCGCTTTTGCGGCGATACGCCGGTCACGTTCTTGCCATTCATCCAGATTTCGCCGGATGTCGGCTGTTCCAGCCCCGCCATCAGCTTGATAAGGCTGGTCTTTCCGGCATTGGTGGCACCGAGAAGCACGTTGAACCCGGTCTGCGCCAAGCTAAGGCTTGTCTGGTGGATATGCATGTCCACCCCGACGCGCTTGGTCACATTGCGAAGTTCGAGAGTCATCTGGTCCGCCCTGTTCGCGCAATTCTACAGCGGACAATCGACTATGTCCTGCCTGGCTCGCATCATTTTGAGAAGAAACCGCCGGAGTCGAAACCCCGGCGGCAGCCGACCCGAAGGGTCAGGGGAGAAAGTCACTCAGCCAGCGTCAGACCATTGCTTGATCAGATCGTCATAGTTGACGGTCACGCCCTGCTCTTTTTCGTTCTCGAGCTTGGCCTTCGGGCCGTTCTCGGTTCCCAGCCATTCGGCAGGGTCTTTCGGTTCATTCAAGCGCGGACCGCAACCACCATAGACGTTGGCGGCTTCGTCCACGGCCTGCATCCGGGCCATGGTGATGTCCATTTCCTCGGCAAGACGGTCCATGGCTTCCTGCGCCGTGAAGGCACCGGAGTTCACGTCACCGATCTGCTGCCACCAGATTTGCGCCAGCTTCGGATAGTCGGGCACGTTGATGCCGGTCGGCGACCAGCGAACCCGGTCGGGCGAGCGGTAGAACTCGACCAGACCGCCCAGTTTCGGCGCACGTTCGGTGAAGCTTTCATGCCGCACGGTGGAGTCGCGGATGAACGTCAGACCCACATGCGATTTCTTCACGTCGACAGTTTTCGATACGGCGAACTGGGCGTAAAGCCAGGCCGCTTTGGCGTTTTCGGTCGGGGTGGATTTCAGGATCGTCCACGATCCCACGTCCTGATAGCCGACTTTCTGGCCTTCCTGCCAA
>JAYTCN010000267.1:0-1613 GCA_043736475.1 Paracoccaceae bacterium | reverse complement strand
TCGAGACGATGATCGCCTCGCCTTCGCCGACAAACGGCGGGATCATGACGCGGACGCCGTTGTCGAGGATGGCGGGTTTGAACGAATTGGCGGCGGTCTGGCCTTTGACCACCGGTTCGGTCTCGACGATCTTGCAAGTCACCCGGTCGGGCATGGTGCAGGACAGGGCCTCGGAGTCGTAATATTCGATCTTGATCGTCATGCCGTCCTGCAGGAACGGGCGACGGTCGCCGAGGAGGTCGGCGTCAAGCTCGATCTGCTCGTAGGTCTCGCTGTCCATGAACACCAGCTTGCCGTCGGATTCGTAGAGGAACTGCTGGTCTTTCTGGTCGAGGCGGACCTGTTCGACCTTGTCGGCCGAGCGGAAACGCTCGTTGAGTTTGGAGCCGTTGCGCAGGTTTTTCATCTCGACCTGGGCGAAGGCGCCGCCTTTGCCGGGTTTGACATGGGCGGTCTTGACCGCCACCCACAGGCCGCCGTCGTGTTCCAATATGTTGCCAGGACGGATTTCGTTGCCATTGATCTTGGCCATAGCGGATGCTCACTCATCGAAAGGGTCGCGGCTCTGTAACCGAAGGCGGGTTGGCTGGCAAGGTCTGTGCCGGGATGCACGATCTTGCCGACGGATCGCATCGGGCCTTGCGCGCGGGCGCCAAGACCGGTTTGTTAGCAGCGAACAACCGGAAGTCCCGATGCGCTATTCCGCCTTGCAGATTTTGAAGAACGGGCTGACCGGGCAAAAGGGCTGGACGCCGGTGTGGCGCGACCCGGAGCCGAGGCCGGCCTATGACGTGATCATCATCGGCGGCGGCGGGCACGGGTTGGCGACGGCCTATTATCTGGCGAAGAACCACGGCGTCACCAACGTCGCGGTGCTGGAGCGCGGCTGGCTGGGCGGGGGCAATGTCGGGCGGAACACGACCATCGTCCGGGCGAATTATGTTCTGCCGGGCAATTCCGAGTTCTACTCGCATTCGCTGAAATTGTGGGAAGGGATGGAGCGCGATCTGAATTACAACGCCATGCATTCGCAACGGGGTCTGATCAACCTGTTCCATTCCGATGGCCAGCGCGACGCGGCGGCACGGCGCGGCAATGCGATGCATTTTCAAGGCGATGATGCCGAATTGCTCGATCGCGAAGGGGTGCGGCGCCTGTTGCCTTACCTCAATTTCGACGATGCACGGTTTCCGATCCATGGCGGATTGTATCACCGGCGCGGCGGCACGGCGCGGCATGACGCGGTGGCCTGGGGCTACGCCCGCGGGGCTGACATGCGGGGGGTTGATTTGATCCAGAACTGCGAGGTGACGGGGTTCCGGATCGAGGGCGGGGTGGTGAAGGGGGTTGAGACCACGCGCGGGTCTATCGGCGCGGCCAAGGTCGGGATGGCGGTGGCCGGGCGGACGTCGCAGGTTGGGCAGATGGCGGGCCTGCGCCTGCCGATCGAGAGCCATGTGTTGCAGGCCTTTGTCACCGAAGCGCTGAAGCCGGTCATCAACCATGTCGTCAGTTTTGGCATGGGGCATTTCTATATCAGCCAGTCCGACAAGGGCGGGCTGGTGTTTGGCGGCGACCTCGATTTCTACAATTCCTATGCCCAGCGCGGCAAT
>JAYTCN010000266.1:0-1613 GCA_043736475.1 Paracoccaceae bacterium | reverse complement strand
TTGATCGGTTCCGGCCGGATCGCCCTGCACCTGGAGCGTGTAAGTGCCAGCGACGGCGAGGGGTTGCACGCAAATCTGCGCTTCATCGGTGGTGGGGTCGACGCTGGCCTGCACGAGGGGGAACATGTCATCGGGGGGCAGGATCGCGATGATGCCATTGGCCGCCATCAGCCGTACGGTGATGGTGTCGCCTGCGCTGGCGTCAAAGGTCCAGTACTGTACGCCGTTTTCGGGCAGTGTGGCCTGCGTCGTGGTTTCCGGGGCGAGCGGACCCATCGCCTGGGGCGGTAAAACGGCGGCGGGGGCATAGGCCACCGGCTCCGGCCCGCTTTTGGTCAGGTAAAACACGACGCCCAGTATGGCGATGAGGCCGACAAGGATAGGGATCAGGCGCATGTCAATAAAACCCCTTCATGGTCCAGATAAGGCCCACCTTACATCACGACAGCGGGCAGTCCATCACCGACACTTTGAGTCCGATCCGGGTGGATTGGTCAAACGACAGGCCCGCCACATTGATCGACAGGCTATTCGGAGTCAGGATCAGGCTGGCATTGGTCAGGGGTAGGGTGGTGGTCGCCGGGTCAATGCGGGCCCCCCCGATGAGCACGCAATCGGTTGGAAAGGTCAGGACATAGCCGTTGAATGCAGCGCTTGCAAATTGGCCCGTCGGGGTCTGGGCATAACTCAGGTCGATCCGCTGATCCGACAGGTCAACCAGCACCGGCACGACATCAAAGCCTTCGGTTCCCTCGCGAACCATGCCGAACTCGGGGCCCGCAACGACTTTTGCGGCATAATCGCGCCCGATGAAAATTGGCACGGCAGGGTCATCATAGGTCAGTACCGAAAACAGCACGGTCCGCCCGGTCAGGCCACCCTGTTCGGCCAGTGCCAGACCGGGGACCAACGACAGAACAAATGCCATGCGCAGCAGTCCTGTCCGTTGGGCGCTGATCACGCGGCCAGCCCTTTTGCACCGATGCCCAGATATTTCTTGCGCCGCGCATCCCGGATGTCCTTGCCCGACTTGCCATCCAGTTCGCCCAACATCACCCCGATCGTTTTGCCGACGGCCTCGATGGCGGTTGCCCGGTTGCGGTGCGCGCCGCCGATGGGTTCCTTGACGATCCGGTCACAGACCCCCAGTTCCTTGAGGTTTTGCGCAGTCAGGCGCAGTGCCTCGGCGGCCTCGCGCATTTTTTCGGCGTCTTTCCACAGGATCGATGCACAGCCTTCGGGCGAGATCACCGAATAAATCGAATGCTCCAGCATGGCGACCCGGTTGGCGGTGGCAAAGGCCACGGCCCCGCCGGACCCGCCTTCACCGATGATCACCGCCACCAGCGGCACCTTGATTGACAGGCATTTTTCGGTGGCCCGGGCAATGGCTTCGGATTGCCCCCGCTCTTCGGCGCCTTTGCCGGGATAGGCACCGGGGGTGTCGACCAGCGTGATCACCGGCAGGCCAAACCGGTCGGCCAGATCCATCAGGCGGACAGCCTTGCGATAGCCTTCGGGGCGGGCCATGCCAAAGTTCCGTTCGATCCGGGATTTGGTGTCATGGCCCTTTTCATGGCCAATGACGATGACAGCCTTGCCGTCAAACCGGG
>JAYTCN010000265.1:0-1615 GCA_043736475.1 Paracoccaceae bacterium | reverse complement strand
CTGACGATTACCCGCGCCGCGCCGCGTAGTCGCGCAAGCTTGACGTGCAGCGTTCCGATCGGGCCTGCGCCAAGGATCACCACCGTATCGCCCTGCTGCACCGCCACCTTGTTCTGCCCATTCAACACGCAAGCCAGCGGCTCGATCAGCGCCGCCTCTTCGTCGGTCACATGGTCAGGCAGAACATGCACGTTGCCTAGTTCGACCGCGCGTGCCGGGATGCGGATGAATTCGGCAAAGGCTCCGTCGATCTCGTACCCGATGGCCTGCAACTCGGGGCACAAGTTTTCCCGCCCGCGCAGGCATTGGGTGCAATGGCCGCAGGGGATCGCCGGGCAGACGCCAACCCGCATCCCCTCTGCCAATCCGACCGCGCCACCCGAGGCGACGATCTCGCCGGAAAACTCGTGCCCGATGACCGACGGATAGCGGATACCCGCCGTCTTTCGCCCACGGTACACCCGAATGTCGGTGCCGCAGATCGTAGCCGCGCGGACGCGCAGCATCAAATCACCCGTTTTCACCACGGGATCGGCCGCCGTCGCCAGTCGCATGTCGTTCGGCGCGTAAAGAATTGCAGCTTTCATCCGAGCAGCTCCATTTTAATGACAAAGATAAAATCAGATTTACAAATATGCAATCGATAAATTTCTTGCTACTAAAGTTTGTAGAGCATCAGCCACAACTTTTCACAATTGGTTGGTTCATTCCGGCTCACTTCTAATCACTTGTCTTGACAAAACAGCAGTTGTTCAACAATTGTCACAAATCTTCGACGGGAGAACAGTATGCGCTATGATTATGTGTCGGTCGGTTTTTATACCTTTGATTGCTTGGGATGGCCAGTTTCTGATATCCCGCCGGGGGGTGGCACGCTGTTGATCGATGAAATTACGCTGGCCGTTTCCGGAGCCGCCGGCACCGCAGTCATTGTTGCCGCCAAACTCGGACTCAAGACGCTGGCCGTCGGCGGTTACGGCTGCGACATGATGGGCGACTGGGCCATCAGCCGGCTGGCGGATTTCGGCGTCGATACGTCCGGACTGCAGCGCCTGCCGGGGGTGCCCACCTCCTCGTCGATCGTGTTGACGCGCCTTGATGGTTCGCGCCCGGCCCTTCACGTCAAGGGCGCAACCGGTCATTTCGTGATCGAGCCCGCCGATTTCGACCGCATTACAGATACACGCGTTTTCCATCTTGGCGGCGTTGGCCTGATGGATGCGATGGACGGACCGGGCAATGCCGCCCTGATGGCCCATGCCAAGGCACGCGGCTGCATTACCACGGTCGATATTTTTGCCGGATCAGCCAGTGACCTGCCCGATGTCGATGCCGTGCTGCCCTATACCGACTATTTCATCCCCTCGGTCGAAGAAGCGCAGGCGCTTTCCGGGCTGACAGATCTCGATCAGATGGCAGCCTTTTTCATCGCCCGGGGCGCCGCTGCCTGCGTTTTTACCCTTGGGGCAGACGGGGCTTATTACCGGGACCGCGCGGGCCTGACCTTCCGTATCCCGGCCTTCTCCGTCGATGTGCGATGCACCTGTGGCTGCGGCGACGTATTCAATGCAGGCTTTGCCGCAGGTCTGCTGAACGGAATGTCACTGCAGGAGTC
>JAYTCN010000264.1:0-1619 GCA_043736475.1 Paracoccaceae bacterium | reverse complement strand
CCGGCCATATGGCCAACGCGGCTGAACTGGCGATGTCGGAAGCCAATGCTTCGGGCAAAGCGCTGAACGGCTGGAACTTTGTTTCGGTGCGCGCAGATGACACCTGCGGCGATTCGGCTGCTGGTACTGCGGCCGCTGAGCGTATCGTCACCGCGGATGGCGTCAAAGGCATCATGGGCGGCGACTGCTCGGGTGTGACTGGCGCTATTTTGCAGAACGTGGCGCGTCCGAACGGCATCGTGATGGTCTCGCCTTCGGCGACCTCGCCCGCTTTGTCGAGCGCTGAAGATGATGGTTTGTTCTTCCGCACCGCTCCGTCGGATGCCCGCGAAGGCGAAGTCATGGGCGACATTCTGGTCGAGCATGGCGTGAAGTCGATCGCGCTGACCTATTCCAACACCGACTACGGCAAGGGTCTGGCGGAAGCGATTGCAGCGGCGTTCACTGCCAAAGGCGGCACCGTGACCATCAACATCCCGCATGAAGACGGCAAGGCTGATTATTCGGCTGAAGTTGCCTCGCTGGCGGCGGCTGGTGGTGATCTGCTGGTTGTGGCGGGCTACCTTGACCAAGGCGGCAAGGGAATCATCCAGGGTTCGCTGGACGCGGGTGCTTTCACCAAGTTCGGTCTTCCGGGCGGTATGGTGGGGGATAACCTGCCGAAAAACATCGGTCCTGCGCTGGACGGATCGTACGGCCAGGTTGCACAATCGGACAGCGCCGGTGCGGCTATCCTGACCGAGATGGGCAAAACCAATTCGGCACCGTTCGATGCGACCTCGCCCTACTCGATGGAATCGTATGATGCGGCGGCATTGATCATGCTGGCGATGCAGGCGGCAAATTCCACCGACTCGAAAGTCTACAAGGACAAGGTGATGGAGATTGCCAACGCACCGGGTGAGAAAATCCTGCCCGGCGAAATCGGCAAGGCGCTGGAGCTGATCGCGGCTGGCAAAGACATCGACTATGATGGCGCCTCGGGCGTCGAGTTGATCGGCCCGGGCGAAAGCGCTGGCCGCTACCGCGAGTTCGAAGTCAAGGGCGGCGTCTACGAAACCGTTAAATTCCGTTGATCTCGGCCCTGATGTAATCTAAGCGCGGCCCGGGGTTACGCCTCGGGCCGTTGCTGTAAGAAAACGCGCCCGCATGGCGAGCCATGCAAAAAAAAGGCCGCATGGCTTGCCATGCAAACAAACACGCCCGCATGGGGTTCCATGACAAGAGGCGGGGACAGGGGGATATATGATCGTTGTCGAAGACCTGCACAGGCATTTCGGCGGCTTTAGGGCTGTTGATGGCGCGTCATTGGAGATCAAAGCCGGATCCATAACCGGGTTGATCGGGCCAAATGGCGCGGGCAAGACCACATTGTTCAACGTGATCGCAGGGCGGCTTTCTCCGACCAGCGGACGAGTGAAGATGGCGGGCGAGGATATTACCGGGCTGCCCCCGCATGAGTTGTTCGGCAAGGGTCTTTTGCGCACGTTCCAGATCGCGCATGAGTTTGCCAGCATGACGGTGCGGGAAAACCTGATGATGGTGCCAGCGGCGCAATCGGGAGAAAGCCTGTGGAACGCCTGTTTCCGGCGCGGCGCTGTGGCGGCTGAGGAAAAGCG
>JAYTCN010000263.1:0-3990 GCA_043736475.1 Paracoccaceae bacterium | reverse complement strand
CGCGTGGGAACCCTCCTCGACGCATTCAGCCCCGAGGAGTGCAAAAATTACCTCCGCCATGCTGGATATGTATCCGTCTAAGTCAGACGCGCTCTAAGGACTGGATACCCGCCTATTGGTAGTTCGCAGACATAGTAACGCATTTGATCTCGGTTTCACCACGAGTCCCGCCGTCGCGATGCGCGACTCCGTAACTCCGATCTGAACGGCTCTGAAAACCGCCAGCGGCGCGTTTTCCCGTTAAGCCACAGCGGTGCGGGGCTACGTAGCTGCAATCACAACGAGAGGGCCGCGCCTGCCTGGGCTGGTGCAACGCACCTGCCGAGGGCAGGCAGGTGCGGCCCGGAATGCTTTGGCATCCCGTGCGGTCTATTTGGCACCGATGGTGGCCAGCGGGGTCACCGGCCCCCGCTGGGCGAAAACTTTGGCCATCACCCGTCACCCCAACACGAACGCAAACGCTGCCAAATTTCGCCCAAAAAAATGCATTCCAGAATATATATTGCTGGCCAATCGCCGCAATTTTAGCCAAACAAGATAAACGAAATTAGAGCGGCGCCGCGAATGTGATCGAGGACAAAATTTGTGGGCGGACTTAACCTGAATGAGTTGCTCCGATACGGCTTTTCCGGCGCAAGCGCGATGTTCTTGTTGCTCTTGTGCTTCAAGGAACCATTGGCATGGAGCTTGACAACAGACGGCAATTTAATTGAAGGCGTCATAGGCGTCCTTCTACCCCTGACTTTTGGCGCACTCAGTTACACGGTTTATCGCGCCCTTTTCTATCCAGCCCTCCACATACTCGTATCCAAAATTGCCGGCAGAAAAGGCACAATCGTTGAGCGCACTATCGCTCAATGGAAAGGTCAAACGAAAGTTGGAGCATTGCAACCGCGTATGACGGAATGGGGGGCTTAAATCCATTTGCTCTATAGCAGCGCAACCACCAGTATAATAGCAATAGTGTTTTTTTGTTGGTCTGGTTTCACTAAAAGTGAATACTTCACGCTCGGCATCACAATTGTCGCCGTACTTTTCTTGGCCGGACTATCTAGTCACATCCGTTACCAGCTACTTGAAAAACACATCTTTGAACACGATTCGAAAATTCCTTGAATTCAAATAATTATTGCAACAAGGTTTCTGTTTCTTGGCGACTCAGTCCACATCATCGCCCGCCAGATCGAGCGTATAAGTTGGATGCTCGACGAATCGGCGAGGGGACGAACGTCCTGATCCCTGCTTACCCGTTCGGGTCCAGGGCCACAAACCGGCCTTCGCCTTCGCGTCGCACCAGCAGCAGGATCGACGCCCGGCCGGCCTCCTGCGCCGAGTTCATCCGGTCGACAACGTCGGCCGGGCTTTGCACCGGCTGCTGGCCGATCTCGACGATGACATCGCCCGCCTGCAACCCCTTGTCGAAGGCTTCGGTGGTGCTGTCCACGGCCACAATCATCACGCCGCGAATGTCTTCGGTCACGTTGTACTGGCTGCGAAGCGCCTCGGTCAGCGGTGACAGCGTCATTCCCAGCATGGTTTCTTCGGCGTTCGGCACCGGCCCGCCCTCGTCAACCGTCGCCACCGCCACATCGCCCTCTTCCAGCCGCCCGAGCGTGATCTGCAGCGTCACCTTGATGCCGTCACGGAACACTTCCACCGGCACATCGACGCCGATCTCGGCCTCGCCGACCAGCCGGACCAATTCCCGCGTGTCGGTTATCTCGATGCCGTTGAACGACAGAATCACATCGCCCGACTTGATGCCGCTTTCGGCAGCCGGTCCCGGAGGAACATCGGTCACCAATGCCCCGCGCGCCATGTCCAGCCCCAGCGCTTCGGCCACATCGGCCTCGACGTTCTGGATCCGCACACCCAGCCAGCCGCGCCGGGTCTCGCCGAACTCGCGCAACTGGTCCACGACATTTTCGACGACGGCAGCCGACATCGAAAAGCCAATGCCGATCGAGCCGCCGTTCGGCGACAGAATCGCGGTATTCACCCCGATCACTTCACCGGCCATGTTGAACAAGGGTCCGCCCGAGTTGCCGCGGTTGATCGCGGCATCGGTCTGGATGAAATCGTCGTAATTGCCCGACAGTTCGCGATTGCGCGCCGAAATGATCCCCGACGAGACCGAGAAACCCTGTCCCAGCGGGTTGCCGACGGCCAGCACCCAGTCGCCGACGCGGGCAATGTCGGAATTGCCGAACAGAACAAAGGGCAAAGGCTCGGTCCGTTCAACTTTCAGAACCGCAATATCGGTTTTCAGATCGACACCGACAACCGTCGCCGCCAATTCGCCGCCTTCAAACAGTTCAACCACAATTTCATCGGCACCCTCGATGACATGGTTGTTGGTCACCACATAGCCATCCGCCGAAATGAAGAATCCCGAACCCAGGGCGGAAGATTGTTGCGGCGGTGCATTCTCGCCCTGCCGATCCATGAAATCGCGAAAGAAATCCTCCAGCGGCGATCCCTCGGGAATCACCGGTGCCTGGCCGCTGTCCTGGATCACCGCCGTCGTCGTGGTGATGTTGACCACCGCCGGGCTGACCCGTTCGGCCAGATCGGCGAAACTTTCCGGTATGAGCTGCGCCTGCGCGGGCAAAACGGCCAGAAACAGGCCTGAAACCACGGCAATCAGCTTGGGCAATACGGAAATTTTCACGTCGGTCGTTCCTTCTGCGATGTCCGGGGATTGCTCCGGTCCTGTCTAGCGCAATCTGGTTGACGAATGATAAACGCTACCCTCGCCGAGGCAACCAAATACGCAATATATTTGCGATATGACTGCTGGTTGCCGTTGCTCAGCACAAATACAACCTGACCGGCGCACCATTTTCGCGGGCAATGATTTTCTTGGCCTCCAAATCCAGCTGCACGCATTTGAACCACCACCCCGCCGTCGCGCCGCCAGGAAAAATTTCCGCCGCCAGCCCGCGTTTGATCCGCGCACTCAATTCCGCCAAAACCAGTCCCGGACGGTCTTTTGTTACAACCGCCAAAATCGCCCGCCGCATCTCGTGATATTTCCGCGCCTCGACCCGTTCGGTCTTGCCCGGATGATTGACGTTTTCCACCTCAACCAGCGTTTTGCCTTCCTTCACAATCTATTCCTCCGGAATATTTCTAACGCCAAAACCCCAAAACTGCCACCATCGCCAGCATCTTGACCAACGCATCCCCCATGCCGCTGCCACCGGCGACAACAATTCGCATTCTTGACTCCTGTCAGAAACCAGCCGGAACATGGGGCACATAAGACGTCTCGAGCCTCTGGATATGGTCTTGTGAAAGCGTGAGATCGAGCCCGGCGATGGCCTCGGCCAGCTGGCCAGGCTTGGAAAAACCGATGATCGGTGCGGCAACAGCCTGCTTCTGCCGCACCCAGGCCAGGGCCACATGGGCCATGGGCCGGCTCAGTTCCTTGGCAATGGCCGCCACTTCATCGATGATCAGGCCGTCCTGCGCCTCGGTCTTGGCATAAAATTTCTTCTGAAAATCGTCGGTTTGGCCGCGTGCTGTCACCGCCCCGCGCGGCCTTGCCAGGCGCCCGCGCGCGATGGGCGACCACGGAATGAGCCCCACACCCTGATCGAGGCACAGCGGAATCATCTCGCGCTCTTCTTCGCGGTAAATCAGGTTCACCTGGTTCTGCATGCTGATAAAGCACGTCCAGCCATTGGCCTTGGCAACCTCCTGCGCCTTGGCAAATTGCCACGCATACATGGTGGAAGCGCCGACGTGGCGCGCCTTGCCCGCTTTTACCAGATCATGCAGCGCCTCCATGGTTTCCTCGATCGGGGTTTTGTCATCCCAACGATGGATTTGATAGAGATCCACATGGTCGGTCTTGAGGCGCTTGAGACTATCATCGAGCGCCTTGCGGATGTGGCGGGCCGAGAGACCTCCGGTTGAAGGATCACCCGGCACCATCGTTCCGCAGACCTTTGTGGCGAGAAACACGCGAGAGCGCCGCGCTCCCAG
>JAYTCN010000262.1:0-1626 GCA_043736475.1 Paracoccaceae bacterium | reverse complement strand
GGGCCGGAAAGGATCATGTTCGGCTCGGATTACGCGATCTGGACGCCGAAATGGCTGGTCGAAAAGCTGTGGGCCTATCAAATCCCGGAAGACATCGCGAAAGAGCGCGGCGTGCAACTGACCGATGAAATCAAGGAAAAGATCCTCGGGCTGAACATGGCGCGGCTTTACAACATCGACATTGCGGCGCGCAAGGCGGAATTTGCCAAGCACCCGATGATGATTGCGGCTGAATAGAAATGGATGGCGCGCTTTCACAACAAGTAACTGACGTGTGGGCGCGCCTTGATCTGGTCATGGACCCCGAACTTGATGAACCCGTGACCGATATGGGGTTTATCGAGGCGGTGTCGATTGCCGAGCCAACCACCGGCAGCACTATGACCAGCGTCGAGATCACTTTTCGTCTGCCGACCTATTGGTGCTCGCCGAATTTCGCCTTCCTGATGGCGCAAGGGATCAAACGCGAAGTGGAAACGCTGCCCTGGGTCGGTCAGGCGATTGTCACCTTGCATGACCACATGGCGGCAGAGGAAATGAATGCCGTGATCAACGCGGGCGGCGCGTTTTCCGATGTGTTTGCCGAACTGATGCCGGGTGAAAATCTGGAGGCCTTGCGCGAAAAGTTTGACCGCAAAGCGTTTCAGCGCCGTCAGGAAGTGGTTCTCAAGGCGCTGCTGGCACAGGGCTTTACGCCGCAAGAACTTGTCACGATGACGCTGGTCGATTTCGCCATGGTGCAGTTCGAGGATGCCGAGCAGGACCGCCAGCGTCTGCGCTATCGGGCGATTCTCGGATCAAAAGGGCTGTCCCTGCTGGCCGGTGATCTGGCTTTGCCAACTTATGACGGCGACCCGATTGGCCCGGATTTTCAGACCTATATGGGCCTGCTTCGGTCGGTGCGCATCAATATGGAGTTTTCCGGTTCTTTGTGTCGGGGGCTGAAACGCAGCCGCTACAAGGAAGCCGATCTATCGGGCGAGGTGCCGATCCTGCTGGATTTCACCCCGCCACTTCAACCGGACCGCGCCTGCCGCTGATCCGGGCCTTTTCCACAATCGAAAACACCGGCCCCGGCCGAAGGAGGATGCGATGCCAAAGATCATGATCCACGGAAACGATGCCCGCCGGGCCCTGGCGCACGGTGTGCAAAAGCTGTCGGCAGCGGTGGAATCGACTCTTGGCCCGATGGGCATGAACGCGATGATCGACCGGCCTATTGGCACGCCGCTGATCAGCCGCGATGGCGTGTCCATCGCTTCTGAAATCGAACTGTTCGACCGGTTTGAAAACATGGGCGCGCAGGTGGTGCGCGAAGTCTCGATGCAGACCAACGATGTGGCGGGTGACGGCACCACAACCTCGATCGTGCTGGCCAACGGCATGATCCAATCGGGCGTGGCGCTGATCGACAAGGGCGCGAAACCGGTCGAGCTGTGCCGGGGGATCGCGCTGGCGGTGGAGGCGACCACGGTCGCCCTGCGCGCGGCGGCGAAACCGGCAACGGACCATTCAGTGCTGTCGGCTGTGGCGAGAATCAGCGCTTCGAACACGGAACTGGGCGGACTGGTGGCCGAGGCGTTCCGCCGTGTCGGCGCGCAGGGCGTCATTTCCACCGACTATGGC
>JAYTCN010000261.1:0-1628 GCA_043736475.1 Paracoccaceae bacterium | reverse complement strand
GTGGGTCAACTCGCGGATGGTGACGCCGGGTTTCAACATCTGCATGTTTTCTTGGATATGGTCCATCGCATGGCCCATCGCCGAGATCATATCGGGGCGGGGGGCTTTATCGCCGACCCACCATGTGCGGCTGATGTCGATGCAAATGCCGTAAGAGCCGATCAGATCAGTGTCAAACGCGACGATTTCATTGTTCTGCACGATACGCGGGCCACATTCCTGAAACCACGGATTGGTGCGCGGGCCAGAGGCAAGCAGGCGGGTTTCGATCCATTCGCCGCCACGACGGATATTGCCTTTGTGCAGCTCGGCCCAGATGTCGTCTTCGGACATATTACCAAGTGGTATGCCCGTACGGGTCGCGGCTTCCATCTCGGCAATGGCGGATTCGCAGGCGTGGTGGGCGCATTTCATCGCGAGGATTTCATCGGGTCCTTTAATGGCGCGGGTGCGCTCGGTGACTTCTTCGCCCTCCATCACCTCAAAGCCCGCGCGTTCCAACGCGCGCAGGCCGTTGATCATGATTTTATCGACGGCAAGGCGGCGGTTGGAGCCCGCATGGGCGCGCATGACTTCGTTGACTTGCGCGGCAAAGCTGGTGGCATCCTCGGCCACCTTATCGCCGCAGACGTTGTAGAAGAACGAGGCACCCGAGCGGAGTTCTTTCACGAGGGGGTTAAAGGTCACCAGAAATGGCGCCTGTTTGTATTCCCAGACCACCATGTGACCATCCGCGCAAATCAGGCAGGCGCGGAACGGGTTGTGGCTGTTCCACAGCTGCATGTTGGTGGTGTCGGTGGCGTAGCGGATGTTCAGCGGGTCAAACATCAGGATCCCGCCGTAGTCGCGGGCGTTGAGGGCGGATACAAGGCGTTTCCAGCGGAATTCGCGCATGTTTTGCAGATTGGGCAGGATGAGGTCTGCGTTCGCCCATTCACCAAATGCCAGTTGGGTCGGGCCGATTTCCACCCGGTCATTGTCATTCGGCGTGCCATCGCCCAAGCGGTCGCCGCGTGCGGGGTCAATTTTGCGGCGGGTTTCGGCGAAGGACATCGGGCTCTCCAAAGCGGGATCGGCTTTGCGGAAGGTGGCAGGTGGCGGGGCTCGGGCTTTGCTGGGTGCGACGTGGGTTGTCGCAAATGGCTGGGGCTTGCGTTTATCGCTTGGGCGCGGCTAGGTTTGGCCGATGCCGATATTGAACGCAAAACTGCCGCTGCACCCTTGGCTTGATCCGCGCAATCTGCGTTTGCCGGGGATTCAGCCGATTACGGATGACAGTTGGATTGCGGTTTGCGATGCCTACGCCGCGCAGATGGCCGAACGGGATCGGTTGATTTTGTCTTGCCCGGAATTGGTGCATGCTTTGCCCGACGCGGCGCGGCCTGCGGCTTTGGAATTGTATGACCGGGTGCTCGATAAGCTGCGTGACACGGCAGGGTTTGAGGTTGGCGCGGAGTCTGTGCGGCGGCCAGATGGGATTTTGGTGGCGCTGGACCGGGACCGCCCGTTGCTGACTTTGGGGCGGTTGGTGCAAGAGGATCTGTGCCTGATGCAGCGGACGGGCGATGAACATGCGCTGACGGCGGCGGTGTTGTGCTTTCCGGCGAGTTGGACTTTGAGTGAAAAGC
>JAYTCN010000260.1:0-1632 GCA_043736475.1 Paracoccaceae bacterium | reverse complement strand
GCCACATCCAGTTGTCGGTCTCCCCGCCGAAATTGCCGACGCCGCCCGGCGGCGCATAGACCAGCCGGACATCCTTGATCTCGAGCTGCTGCTGGAGGAGATAGAGCGATCCGCCGAAATAGGGGCGCACATCGCAGCGCCGGCTGGCCTGTTTCTCGCAGAGCGCGATCAGGCGCTTGCGGTTGGTCTCGAGCTGGTCGTAGCGCGCCTTGCCCGACAGGCCGGGCCTGATCCCGCGCATCATGCCCGGGGTGACGTCGCGCAGGTCCTCGTAGACAAATATCCGGGTTCCCGGCTCTGCGGGGACTTCGTCGGCAAAGGCCTTGGCCATGAAGCCATCGGTCAGATAGTCCTGCCCGGGCTTCGAATTGTACTGGATCGAGCCATAAACGCAGTGATGGTTGGTCGCGACCAGCCCCTGGTCCGAAAGGAATGCCGCCGAGCAGCCGCCGAGCGAGACAATGGCGTTGAGCGGCGGTGCCTTGAAATCGCCGAGCTTGCCCGGATCCATCTCCAGCCCGGCCGCCTGCATCTTTTCGGCGATCTGCCCGGTCTGGCTGGGCAGCCACATGCCTTCATCGGCGAGCGCAGGGGCGGCCAGCATGGTGGCGGCAGACATATAGGTGCCGGCAGTCAGGGCCAGCCAGAGAGCGTGTTTCATGTTCTTCCTTCGATGCAGAGTGGTCGTTCTGGATGGAGCGACCTGAATGGCGCCACAATGGCGACACAGGTGGCAAAGTGCAACTGCCTGGCCGGGGGGATGGGACAGGGGAGAGCGGCGCGGGCGACGCAGACGATTGCGAGCTTGCCGTTGCGGTTTGAGCGGCGGGGGTGAATTTGCTTGACATTTGTATATACAACTAGCTACATTGGCCCCAATGGATAGAACGACAGTCTCAGGCTTTGACTGGGATGACGGCAACCGCGCCAAGTGCCAGAAACACGGGGTGTCGATTGCCGCCATCGAGGCGGTTTTCCAGCACGCCCACCACATCGCCCCCGATGTCGTGCATTCCAGTGTTGAAACGCGCTATCTGGCAATCGGCAACGGAGCAGGCCCGCGACCGATTTTCGTGGTCTTCACCCTCCGCAAGATCGGGAGTGACACATTCATCCGCCCGGTAGGCGCCAGATACATGCACCGAAAAGAGATCGAGAATTATGAAAAAGCAACTTCCGCTCCTGACCGGTGACGAGGAAGCCGAACGCTTCCTGGACACGGCGGATCTGTCCGGTTTCGATCTGAGCGCAATGAAGCCCCACAGTTTCGAGTTTGCACCGAAGTCGAAGCAGGTGAACATGCGCTTTCCGGAGCAGTTGCTTGATGCCGTGAAGGCGACAGCGGCGGCAAAGGGCATGTCGTATCAGCGGTTCATCCGTCAGGCGCTTGAGGCGGCTATTCGCCCGGGGCGGTGATGGGCGAGGTTTGGGGGTTTCGTGGGGGTTTTTGCACCTGTTGTCTAATTGATTTCACCATTGCCGTGCTTTCGTCGTCGTGTTTGCCCGATCACCGATGGTTGTCTTCGAGGTCTTCGGATGGCCTTGGAGCCTTGATGTCCGAGCCTTCATGATTGCGGTCAGGCGTATGGTATTGGGCGTCTCTGTGTCACCGACGAGGTAGAACCTTCAACA
>JAYTCN010000259.1:0-4009 GCA_043736475.1 Paracoccaceae bacterium | reverse complement strand
AGCTGAAAGACGACCCCGATCGCGCCGCCAGATTGTTTTT
Source organism: Paracoccaceae bacterium (assembly GCA_043736475.1). Lineage (GTDB taxonomy): Bacteria > Pseudomonadota > Alphaproteobacteria > Rhodobacterales > Rhodobacteraceae > JANMOK01. The sequence goes on along the minus strand of JAYTCN010000259.1, from coordinate 3,969 downwards.
TGCCGCCTATGACATTTCACTGGCCGGCGATGATCCGGTGCGCAGCGCCCATGCCGGTCTGCATGTCAGTGTGATTGCCCTGTCGCTGCGCCAGTTCGAGGCGGCGCTGCACATTGCCGGACAGCACATGCAGGCCGCGCGCCGGGCCGAAAACGCCACGCTGGTTTCCGGCCTGCAAGCGGTGCGCGCCGAGGCGCTGTTGCGGCTTGGCCAGCAGGCCGAGGCCGATGACGCGCGGCGCGAGTCGCTGCATTGGGCGGTCTACGCCTTTGGCGCATCGGGCAGCGCGGTCGCCGATGCGCAAAAACAGATCGCCGGTCTGGCCGCCAGCACGGAGACAACCCCATGATCCTGCCGGTCGCTTTCATCTGCGGATTCGCCATCGGCTGGTGGCGTGCGCAAAAACGCGGCGGCACCACGGCGGACAAGGTCCAGTACGGGGCGGCGCATGGCATCGCCGTTTCGCTGCTGGCGCTGGCGGTTACTTTGGCCGCCGATTGGGCCGGGATCGTGTAATCGGGACCGCCGCGCCCCATATGAATGCGATCAACCGGGGACGAAGATGCTGCGCCTGACGCCGATCCTGATCGCAATTCTGGCCGGACTGGTCATGTACCTGATTTCGGCCTGGCGGACGACACGCCAGCTGGATCAGCGGTCGTCGGTGCTGGCGGATGCGGCCATTCGCGACCTGACACAGCGGATGGCCAAGGTGTTGGACCTGCGCAACCTGGCGGTGCATGTCTACGAAGTCGAGCAGGTCAACGGTCTGGCGGCACCGGACGGGCGGATATTCATCACCCGCGGATTCTATCGCGCTTACCTTGCCGGCAAGGTCAGTGCCGCCGAAATGGCCAGCGTGATTGCCCACGAACTGGGCCATGTTGCCCTCGGTCATGCACGGCGGCGAATGATCGATTTTTCCGGCCAAAACGCTATCAGGGTGGCGCTGATGATGGTTCTGGGCCGCTTCATCCCCGGGCTGGGCGTGTATCTGGCCAATGTCCTGACCCAGATATTATCGGCCCGGCTGTCGCGGCAGGATGAGTACGAAGCCGACGCCTGGGCGGCGGCGGTGCTGATAAAAGCCGGGATCGGCGTTGCCCCGCAAATCAGCCTGCTGCAAAAAATCGCCGGTTTGACCGGCGCTGCGGGCGAGCCGCCGGTCTGGTTGCTGAGCCACCCGAAAACCGCCGACCGGGTGGCGGCGATCAGCAAACTCGCCGAGCGCTGGAACCCGGATCTTCCGGTCGTTTAGTTTCCCCGCCAGGCCGGCAAATGTGCTAGGGATACCCGTCGGCCGATGTGTCGACTCGCCTGCGCTTTTACAAACCAAAAATCAGGGGGATAAAATGCCGAAATATATCGCATTGTGCAACTGGACCGATCAGGGCATCCGCAACGTCAAGGACAGCCCGAAACGGCTGGACGCGGCCAGGGACATGGCCAAGAAAATGGGCTGCACGATCACGGATTTCTACCTGACCATGGGCAGCCACGATTTCGTGGTGATCATGGACGGCCCCGACGACGATACCATGGCGAAATTCACCCTGATGCTGGGCATGGCCGGCAATGTCCGCACCACCTCGATGAAGGCCTTCGCCGAAGCCGACTACCGCAAGATCGTCGGCGCTCTCTGAGCCACCCGGTCAGGCACCGGCGGCGAATAATTTGCCCAGCCGCGGCAGCCCCGCCCGTTTTAGCAACGGGCGGACGGGTTGGCTGCGGCCCGAGGCCGATTCGGCGCGGTTGACGACTTTCGCGACGACCCGGGCCAAGGCAGCGGAATTATCGTTGGCGAATTCGGTCAGGAACCCGTCCGGATCACGGCCCAGGATGTGTTGCGCGGCCAGAACGCGATCCGGAAAATCCCGCCGGTTCAGCGTCAGCAGCACCGCCGCCTTGCCGGTTATCGCCGCCGCCAGCACATGGTCATCGTCCGGATCGGGCAAATATAACCGCGCCTCGAGGTCAGGATCAGCCGCGACCATCGCACCCGGCCAGTCCGCCTGCAGCAGGGCAATTTCCGCCCGCGCGATGCTTTCCGACCCTACCGGCAAGCGCCGGGTCGCCCGCGCCCATTCCTCGAGGATCCGCTCGGACCACAGCGGCGCAAATGCGCCTTCGGCCGCGGCGCCCAGCAAGATCTCGCGCAGCACCGTCGGGAACAGGACGCAGGCGTCGAGCAGAACCCTCACCCGTCAAGCCGCAAGAACAGCGCCTTGAGATAGGCCGATTCCGCCAGAAACGGATGGGTCGGGTGATCGGGACCGGCGGCACCGGTGGCAACGATCTGCGCTTTCCGCCCCGCTTTGGCGACACCGCGCAGACTTGCTTCGCGGAATCTTGGCAAATCCGCCGCGTGCGAACAGGAACACAGCACCAGATAGCCGCCTGGTTCGGTGACCGCCGCAGCCATGCGGGCAATTCTTTCGTAGGCGCGCAATCCGGCTTCGAGGGCCGCCTTGGCCGGCGCGAACGCCGGCGGATCACAGATGACCACGGCGAAACGGCGGTTTTCCAGCGCCAGCGCCGCCAGGGCATCGAAGGCGTCGGACTTCAGGGCGGTGAATTTCCCGGCCACACCCGACAAAAGCGCGCCCGCTTCGGCCAGCGCCAGCGCCGGTTGCGACGAATCGACCGCCAGCGCCGAGGTTGCACCCTGAGCCAGCGCCGCCAAGGCAAACCCGCCGACATGGGCAAAGACATCAAGCACCGATTTACCGCGCGCCAATTGCGCTGCCAGCGCGTGGTTCGGCCGTTGATCGTAAAACAGTCCGGTTTTTTGACCGCCAAGCAGATCGGCAAGATAGGTGGCCCCGTTCATCGGCACCGCCACCGATTCGTTCAGGGCGCCCCGCAGCAGCAATGTTTGGTCTGACAGACCTTCGAGGGCGCGCGCCCGTCCACCGGCGTTCTTGATGATCGTGCTGACACCGGTGACCTCGGCCACTGCATTTTCCAGTTCGGCCAACAGAACCTCGGCCCAAGCGGCGTTGGGCTGGATGACGGCGGCATCGCCGAACCGGTCGATGACCACCCCGGGCAAACCATCGGCCTCGGCATGGATCAGCCGGTAGAACGGCGTATCGAACAGGTCCTGCCGCAAAGCGAGGGCCCGTTGCAGTTTAACCTTGAACCAACCCCGGTCAATCACCGCCGAAACATCGCGGTCCAGCATTCGGCCGATGATCCTGGAATTGGCGTTGAACGCCGCCAGGCCAATGTCCTGCCGCTCGGCATCCTGCAAGACCACAATGCTGCCCGCCGCGATCGCCTTGGTGCGGCGGTCAAGCACGACTTCGTCGGCATAGACCCAAGGCGCGCCCCAGCGCAGGGCACGGGCACTGGTTTTCGGGGTCAGGCGGATCACGGGCAATTCGGTCATCCGGCCCCTATACGGCGTTGCCGCCGTGGATTGAAGCCCGCGCCAAATAAAAGGGCCGCCAGACGGCGGCCCTTCATCGTCAAGAATTCCGGCCCGGCTTCAGGCGTGAACGGTTTTGCCAAACCAGCCAACCAGCGCCTGCGCCAGGTTGCGGAAGAAAACCGCGCGCGCCGCATCGACGCGCTCGCCGGTCGTCAGCTGCTGGTCAAAACTCGGCAGCCGCATGACGTTTTTGGATATTTCAAACTCCTGTCTTCATGCGAGGGTCGGCCTTCCGGCTTTCTCACCCCGTCAACACAGGAGCACGAAAAAAATTGTGCACCGCACAATAATCATATCCTGCCATGCGCCAAGTGCATGGCTGCCTCGCTGACCTGAATGTTGAGATGCTTGAGATAGCGGAACTCCAGATAGCGGAAAACAAGCACCAGGCCATAGGTAATCACCATATACAGCAGCGCCGCCGTTAAAAATCCTTCGTAGGCCAGATAGTATTTCGCATTGATCGTGCGGGCGGCGCCGAGGATATCCTGAATGGTGATCACCGAGGCCACGACCGAGCCATGCAGCATGAACAC
>JAYTCN010000258.1:0-23180 GCA_043736475.1 Paracoccaceae bacterium | reverse complement strand
TGACGGCGACGCGGGCATCGAAGACGAAGCATTCGCCTTGCCAAGTGGAGTCGGCTTCGGGCACTTGCTCCAGATATTTCAGGATGCCACCTCTGAGGTGGAATACATCTGGAACGCCCTGCCCAATCAGATAATTCGTCGATTTCTCGCAACGGATGCCGCCGGTGCAGAACATGGCGATGCGTTTGCCGGTGAAGCGGGAATGGTTTGCTTGCCACCAAGCGGGGAATTGGGAAAAGCTGTCGGTATGCGGGTTTTCGGCACCCTGGAACGTGCCGATTTCAACTTCATACTCGTTGCGGGTGTCGATCACCACCACGTCATTGGCGCGGACCAGAGCGTTCCAATCCCTGGCCTCGACATAATGCCCGGTGCCCGCCAGCGGATCGACATGGGGTTGGCCCATGGTGACGATCTCGCGTTTCAGCCGCACTTTCATGCGGTGGAAGGGCGGGGTCGCAGCGGGGCTTTCCTTGTGGTCGAGGGTGGCGCAGCCGGGAAGTTGGCGCAGGTGGTGCAGGGTTTGGTCAATCCCTTCGCGGGAACCAGCAATGGTGCCGTTGACGCCTTCGGGAGCCAGCAGGATGGTGCCGCTGATGTGGTTGGCGCGGCAGCGGTCATAGAGCGGCCCGCGCAGCGATGCCGGGTCGGGGAAGCGGGCGAAATGGTAGAAGGCAGCGACGATGATTTGCATGGCGTGCGGATAGCGGGTCGAGGGGTGGATGGCTAGAGGGCGCGGGCCATGTCCAGCAGTTTCGCCACGGTATTCCAGTTGCGCGCGGTCATTGGCGCTTTGATGAACTTGGCCAGTTTCGGCGCCAACAGCGAATCCGTCAGCTTGTCGGGGGCGTGCAGGTAGAGGGCCTGGTCGGTGAGGCGGAAGCGCTCGGTCGGGTTGCAGGCGGCTTGCATGGCGGATTGATCGACGTTGAGGGCGGGTGTGAGCAGGAAGAAGACATGCAGGGCTTTGGGGGTGGATTCGGCTTCGCGGAAGGGATTGGCGCGGACGATTTCCGCATATTGGTCCAGCGGCAAGATCAGGGTTTGCGGGGCGAAACCTTTGGTGGACTGACAAAACGATTGGAAATCGGCGGCGATGTCGGTGGCCTTGCGATCCGACCGGAACACCGCGTTGCCACTTTGGATGTAGGTCCGCACTTCGGCGCAGCCGCATTCACTTAGCATCGCGGCCATGTCTTTCATTGGCAGCAGGTTATTGCCGCCGACGTTGATGCCTCGCAGTAGGGCGATGTAGGTGGCCATGAACCGGTGCCGACGCACTTTACTTGGGTAAAGTTGGTGGTGGTCCGAACCCAATCGCTAATCCTGAAGGCAACATAGCCTGATTTGCGATCTGTCTAACCATTGCCGCGCCTTGGTGATTTTCTATAATCTTGAATGCGTTTGTATTCGAAAGCGTGTGCATGTAGCAGTGATGAACCGTCAAAACCAAATCCTGAAAAACATTGTCGTCTTCCAAAAGTTCAATTTTGAGACCCAACTCGCGACATCGTTCGTAGTGAATGTGTTTGTCGTGCCCCTTGTTATCGGCAGTGTCGGAAAGCCCATCAACAATCCGCCGCGCATTTTCGACCCTTTCAGGATCATCTTTGAACATATTTTCCATTAACGACTTTGTTACAAAATCCTTCGACCATCTCTCGGCAAGATCACATTGGTCGAGAAACGATGGACTCAACTGTGCAAGTATTGGACGCCAAACCTCGGCAAGCCGAGGGTCAGACATGATCTCGTCTCGGGCTTTTTTGAACTCGCGAATAACGCCAAGAGCTGGAAATCCAAATATCTGCGGGTCGATGGGACCTAAATTCGAATGTTTTGCCAATACGATTGATTTGCACGAACATGCCAACATTGTGCCTGCCGACATCGCAATCTGCGGAACAATGGCGCGAATGTTGTCGCCAAACATTTGCTTCAAGTAGTTAGCAAGCGATTCCGTTGCCGCGATGTTCCCGCCTGGCGTGTGCAGGATCAAATCAAGACCTACTTTGCGGTCCATCTCGTGAATCGCCTGCATGAAACCATTTTTGTCATCGTCGTCAATTGAAACGCCATCGACTCTTGGCTTGCTCAAGAAGCCAGAATAATAAGCGATGACGTTGCGGCCTGTGTGGTTTTGTAGTGTCTCAAGATACCGGCGGCGAACGTCATCGTATGGTGCAACGCTGCCACTATTTTGTGCGGATTGTATCTCTTGTAGGACTTGTCCCCAGTTTCCCATTTTCTACTCCCAATGAACCCATCGGGACCGAACCATATGTCGTGATTGTGGGAACGCTCACATAGTAAGACGGCATGACGGGGATTATCCGATTGTCAACGTTGTCCAACAGACGACGCGCGATAAGTTGCTCGTACTGTTGTTTCAGCGTTTGATGCATGGCGGCCTCTTGTGACAATTTATTGTAAGCTATCTAAGAATCGTTAACAAGTTTCTAGTGGCCATATCACCACCTTGACTCGCCGCCAACTCCGCTCTATCTAGCCGCCATTCCCGGAAGTTCACCCTTCCGGTCCCGGGCCTGACCCGGGATCGACACCAGTCAGCGCGGATGCGCCCACTGGTGCCGTTTGGTTTTGGTTTGGCTGATAGGAGGGCCTGGGAATGTTTGAGAGCCTTTCCGGCCGCCTATCGGGCGTTTTCGACAAGCTGACCAAACAGGGTGCCCTGTCGGACGCTGACGTCGAAACCGCGCTCCGCGAAGTGCGGGTTGCCTTGCTCGACGCCGACGTGTCGCTGGCTGTCGCCCGCGATTTCATCAAAGCGGTGTCTGACAAGGCGAAGGGTCAGGCGGTTACCAAGTCGATCACGCCGGGGCAGCAGGTCGTCAAGATCGTCCATGACGAACTGATCGCGGTGCTGGCAGGCGACAATGACCGCGCCGGCGAGATGAAAATCGACAACCCGCCGGCGCCGATCCTGATGGTCGGCCTGCAGGGCGGCGGCAAGACGACGACCACGGCCAAGCTGGCCAAGCGGCTGAGCGAGAAAGACGGCAAGCGGGTGCTGATGGCCTCGCTCGATACCCGCCGTCCGGCGGCCATGGAGCAATTGGCGATCCTCGGCCGGCAGATTGGCGTCGATACTTTGCCGATCGTGCTGGGTCAGGACCCGGTGGCGATTGCCAGGCGGGCGAGGCAGCAGGCGACTTTGGGCGGCTATGACGTGTTTCTGCTCGATACCGCCGGCCGGATGCATATCGACGACGAGCTGATGGCCGAGGTCGAGGCGGTGCGCGAAGCGACCAAACCGCGCGAGATCTTGCTGGTGGTCGACGGCCTGACCGGGCAGGACGCGGTGATCGTCGCCACCGAGTTTGACCGCCGCGTCGGTATCACCGGCGTGGTGCTGACCCGGATGGACGGCGACGGACGCGGCGGCGCGGCTTTGTCGATGCGCGCCGTCACCGGCAAGCCAATCAAATTTGTCGGTGTCGGCGAGAAGCTGGAGGCGCTGGAGGAGTTTCATCCGGCGCGGGTTGCGGGTCGCATCCTTGGCATGGGCGACATTGTCGCTTTGGTCGAGAAGGCGCAGGAAACGCTGGACGCCGCCGAGGCCGAGCGGATGATGAAGCGGTTCCAGAAAGGTCAGTTCAACATGAACGACCTGAAAAGCCAGCTCGAACAGATGATCAAGATGGGCGGCATGCAGGGCATGATGGGGATGTTGCCGGGCATGGCCAAGATGGCCAAACAGATGAACGAGGCCGGTCTCGACGACAAGGTTCTGCGGCGCCAGATCGCCCTGATCAATTCAATGACCAAGAAGGAACGCCGCAACCCCGACCTGATGCAGGCCAGTCGCAAGAAGCGGGTGGCGGCTGGGTCGGGGCTGGAGGTGTCGGACCTGAACAAACTCCTGAAAATGCACCGGCAGATGGCCGATGTGATGAAAAAGATGGGCGGGATGTCGAAGATGGGCCTGATGCGCGGCGCATTGGGCGGGATGTTTGGCAAAGGCATGCCGGGGCCGGTGACCGGCGGTGGCATGCCGCCGATGCCGGGCGGGATGCAATTGCCCGAAGGTTTGAGCGGGTTGTTGAAAAAGCGATGATCCCGGTGATTGAAACCGAGCGGCTGATCTTGCGGGCGCAACGCATGAGCGACTTCGCCGCTTATGCGGAACATATGGCGTCGGATCGGGCGCGCTACGAGGACGGGCCAAGGAACCTGAAAGAAGCGTGGTTCGATTTTGCCGGGTCGCAGGGACATTGGCTGTTGCTGGGCTTTGGCTGCTGGGCGATTGAGCGGCGCAGCGACGGGGCTTTTTGCGGCCTGACCGGCATTAATCGCCACGTGCATTACCCCGAACACGAGCTGGGTTGGTCGTTACTGGCGCATGCCGAGGGTCAAGGCATTGCCTTTGAAGCCGCTGTCGCTGCGCGCACCTATGCCCGGAACCATCAGGGGATCGGCGAACTGGTCAGCTATATCGACCCGGCCAATGCCCGCTCAATCCGTCTGGCCGAGCGGCTGGGGGCTGTTCTGGACCCAAAAGCAGCTACCCCCGACAACGACCCCTGCCTTGTCTATCGTCACCCGCAGGTGGCCGCATGATGCACCCGTGGGAAGCCGCGCCGACCGGGCGTGCGGCGGAAATTTCCGCCAGTATCAGGCGGGCCATGCCGATTTTGACGACGCAACGGCTGCGCTTGCGGGCACCCTTGATTTCGGACTTTGACGCCTGGGCCGCCATCGAATGCGGCGAACGGGGTGTGCACATTGGCGGGCCTTTCAGCCGTGAAGAAGCCTGGCTCGATTTCAGCCAGGCGGTCGCCGGATGGGTGTTGAAGGGCACCGGATTGTGGTCGGTGGAGCGTTTGGCCGATGGCGAACTTGTCGGCTTTGTCTTGCTGCACCACGAATATGGCGATCCGGAAGTTGAGTTGGGTTTCCTGTTCACCCAAGCGGGCGAGGGTCAGGGTTATGCCACCGAGGCGGCGGCTGCCGCCCGCGACCACGCCTATACGGTGCTGAATTGGCCAACTTTGGTCAGCTATGTCGACCCGGCCAACACCAGGTCGATCAGGCTGACCGAAAGGCTTGGGGCGCGGCTCGACCGCTCGGTCATACTGGACGGCACCGACCCCTGCCTGGCCTATCGCCACCCCAACCCAAAGGTGCCCGCATGAACGACACCGAACGCGCCGCAGCACTGCTGAAGGACCAGCGCGAGTCGATTGACCGGCTCGATGCGATACTGGTCTGGACCCTGGCTGAACGGTTCAAACATACCGAACAGGTCAGTGTGCTGAAAGGCGAGCATAACTTGCCATCTGCCGACATTGTGCGCGAAGCGGCCCAGATTGAACGCCTGCAACGCATTTCCAAGGAAGCCGGACTCGATCCGGCATTCGCCCGCAAATTCCTCGACTTCATCATCAAGGAAGTGATCCGGCATCACGACCTGTTTCAGAAATAGCGGGACATCCCGCGCCAACGACAACAAAGGAGACCAAAATGGCCGTTACTATTCGTCTTGCCCGAGGTGGTTCCAAAAAGCGCCCATCCTATCGCATCGTTGCGGCTGACAGTCGCATGCCGCGCGATGGCCGTTACTTGGAGAAACTTGGAACCTATGCGCCGCTGCTGCCAAAAGACTCGGCTGACCGGGTGAAAATGGACCTTGAGCGGGTGCAGTACTGGCTGACCCAGGGCGCCCAGGTCACTGACCGTATCGCGCGCATTCTGGAAGCAACTGGCCTGAAAACCAAAACGGCCCGTGCCAACCCAAACAAGGGCACGCCGGGCAAGAACGCGGTCGAGCGCGTCGAATCCAAAGCCGCCAAGGTAGCCAAAGCCGCGGAGGCCGCCGCCGCGCCGGCACCGGCACCAGCACCTGTCGCGGATGTGGAAGATGTAGCCGTGGTCTCGGCTGTAGAGTAACCTTGCAGGGCCGCGCAAAAAGCAGCTCGGATTAAAGTGGAGGTCGGAGATGCCGCGTTACTGGATCGGGGTTGTTGCCGCGAACCACGCCGTCGTTGCCGAACATGAAGGCGTATGCGGCCTGTCGCTGGGAGGTCGCGAAGCCATTGCAGGTCTCGATTCCGGTGACATCGTGGTGCTTTACGCGCCGCGCACCGGATTCAGGTCCGGCGCGCGCGTGCAGGCATTTGTTGGCATCGCCACAATTGACGGCGCGGCACTGTGGAAAAGGGAATGGGTCGATGACGGCCAGATGTCTTGGGTACGCGGGGCGAATTACCGCGAAAACCTTGTGCCTGCACCCATTCGTCCGTTGCTGCCAAACCTGAGTTTCATTGGCGATCCGCGCTATTGGGGCATCGCGTTTCGCAGGGGACTGGTTGAAATAAACTGGAATGATTTCAACTTGATCCTGTCGTCGATGGCGCGTGATAATGGCGGCTGAGGTCATGATTTGCGTCGGCGCGGTTTCAGGTGCCTTTGGTGTGCAGGGCGAAGTCCGACTAAAATCTTTTTGCGCCGAACCGGCGGCAATCGCAACTTACGCACCACTGTCCACCGAAGACGGCAAGCAGCACTTTGACATTGAAATCACCCGGTCGATCCCAGGTGGATTTGCCGCAAGGCTGTCGGGCGTGCCGACGCGGGAAGCGGCCGAGTCGATGAAAGGTTTGCGACTTTACGCCCCCCGCGATCGCCTGCCCGCGCTGCCGGATAACGAGTTTTATCACAACGACCTGATTGGGCTTTCGGTGTTTGACACCGGCGGTAAAAATATTGGCCAAATACGCGCCGTCCACGAATTCGGTGCGGGCGATATGCTCGAAATTCTGGGGCCGGGACTGAAGTCGCCGGTCATGCTGCCATTCACAAAAGACGCAGTCCCCACGGTCGATCTTTCATTGCGGCGGATCGTGGTCGATGCGCCGGACGGTGTCTGGCCGGATCAGAAGAATGAGTGAGCGCCCCCGCTCCCACGGGCGTTTGGTCATTCGCGCCAGCGCGAAGCCACGCGAACTGCTGCGCGACGCGCCGGAAATCGTTGGTGCTTGGAAAGCCAAGGTCCTGACCTTGTTTCCGGACGCCTTTCCCGGAACTCTGGGTTTTTCGCTGTCGGGAAAAGCCTTGCAGGAAGGGCTTTGGGCGCTCGAGACGATCGACATCCGCGAATTCGCTACCGACAAGCATCGCAGCGTCGATGACACGCCGACAGGTGGCGGCGCCGGCATGGTATTGCGGGCTGATATTGTCGCCGCCGCGATCGATGCCGCCGCTGAAGGCAGCGACTGGCCGGTGATCTATTTGTCACCGCGCGGCAGACCGATGGATCAGTCGCTGGCGCGGCATCTGGCCGCTGGTCCGGGTGTTACCTTGCTGTGCGGTCGTTTCGAGGGAGTCGACGAGCGGGTTTTGCAGGCGCGCAACGTGCTGGAAGTGAGCCTCGGCGACTTTGTTTTGACCGGCGGCGAGATCGCGGCAATGGCCTTGATTGATGCGACTGTCCGGCTTATACCGCGCGTCCTGGGCAATGCCGAGTCGACCGGGGCGGAATCTTTTTCGCACGGTTTGCTGGAACACCCGCACTATACACGGCCAACCGACTGGGAAGGCCGCGCGATTCCGGAGATTCTCCTTTCCGGCCATCACGCGAATATCGCCGAATGGCGACAAGCCCAGGCGGAAAAGCTGACGAAAGAACGTCGTCCCGATCTTTGGCGGGCCTGGCTTGCGCTGCAGGCCGGGGACCCGGTGCGAGACAAAAAGCACTCGGACGCGCAAACCATCGCCAAAAAAGGCGAGTACAAGGACGACTGAGATGAACATTATCCAACAGCTCGAGGCCGAGCAGATTGCCGCTTTGGCCAAGACGATCCCCGATTTCGCCGCCGGTGACACCATCCGCGTCGGCTACAAGGTGACCGAGGGCACCCGCAGCCGCGTGCAGGCCTATGAGGGCGTCTGCATCGCCCGCAAGGGCGGCAGCGGCATCGCCGCCTCGTTCACCGTGCGCAAGATCAGCTTTGGCGAAGGGGTGGAGCGGGTATTTCCGCTGCATTCGCAGAACATCGCCGAGATCGTGGTCATCCGCCGCGGCCATGTGCGGCGGGCCAAGCTGTACTATCTGCGCGACCGTCGCGGCAAATCGGCCCGCATCACCGAGAAATCCAACTATCGCGAGAAAAGCGATTCATAATCCGACCGTTTGCAGGGTTCGGGTTTTTTGAGGGCGTCCTTTGCGGGCGCCCTTTGGTATTTGCCCGACTCTTGTCTTTAAGTTAGGGTGTCGAAAAACAAACAACCGAGCAGGACGTCCCCCAATTGTCCGTGATCCGATTTCTGGCTTCAAGTCTGTCGCTGTCAATTCCCGTACTGCTGCGCATGCTGCCGATTTTTTTGATGACGGGCTTGGTGCTGTTTGGCGCCGTGACAGCCTTGATCGACTACCCCGGTTATCTGGTTTTTGGAATTGCAGTCGTCTTTTTTCCATTGATCGCATTCCTTTCACTTTGCGCAATCCGCGCGGGACTGGTGCACAGGCGCCAATCGCGCGGACCGGAATTGAGCCGTTTGGTGCGCAAGTCGCTTTTGCTGGGATTGGTGCAGGCAGGCCTTTTCACTTTTTATATCGTGCTTGCCGTTGGGGCCGTTGCCATGACGTTGCGTCCGGCCAGTTTGGCTGAATGGGGGGCACTCGGAACGCGCGTTCGCGAAAACCAGTCTGCCGGCGCATCCGCACTGGAAGTTATCTGGCAACTCAGTCCGCTGCTGTTGTCCGCCTTGATCGGGGCAAGTTTGATCTACGCTTCTGTCTATGTGGCGTTTTCGGTCCCTTTCGCGGCGCATGGGGCCAGCGCCGGGGTAAATGGGCCAAGGCATGAATTTCTCTTTGGGCTGGGCAGAAGGTTTCTGCCGCTGTCCTGCGTCATGGTTCTGTCGGCGATTATTTACTACGGTCTGCCGCCAATCCTTTTTGCAGCAATCCTGAAATCCGCTCCGATCGATTTCGGGTCTTTGTTTGTGGAAGGCATTTGGCGGTCCGATAATCTTTCCGTCGCACTGTATTTGGGGTCGATCGCCCTGTTGAATTTTTGGCTCTGGTGCTGGTTTGGCGCTGCCAGCGCCGTGGCCTACATCGACGTCCGCGATCATATCGAGGAAGAGCATCAGATCGCCATGGGGGCGATCCGAGCGACTGCCGGGCCGAAGACTGATCTGGCCGAACTGATGCGCTCGCGGACAGAACGGTTGCGTTCGGCCAGCGCCGTTCCAACTGCGACAATTGGAACCTTTGACGACATTGATGACCCGGTTGAGCCGCAACAATTGGCCACTGACGATTTGTTTGAGGACGTTGTTGCCGACGACCTGCCTGCGGCCCGCGAGGCTCTCGTGCCGGAACAGGATCCGCTTTCACCTGAAGAAATCGAGGAAAGGTTCCGGAACCGGTTTGGCAGCGATTCCGGCAGCGGCCTGCGCGGAGATTTGTCCAATGCCCTGCGCGAAGCCGCTGATCTTGAGGCTGCACCGGCGGAGGAGGCGAACGAGCCGGTCCCGATTGATCCCGCGAGCCTTATTACCACGGATATGCCGGGCGCATTGGAATCCGAACTGGTGCCGCCGGTCGAACCCGATTTGCATGAAGCTGTTCCGGAAAGCGAAGATGCGCCGGAATGGCTGCGCAAATACATGGGACGCAATGCCGACAAGACCATCTTTGGCAAAGACAAGGATTGAAGAGGCGGGCAACGGGAAGGGCGAAACACGAACCCTCCCCGCTGCAGTTACACGGTGCCTTCTGGCACGGACCAGACGGGCCCCCTTCACTCGTTAACAAGGACATGTCTAATTGTAGCGTTTGTTCGCGGTTTGACATGATTGGGGCGATTGCACGGCGAAGGGTTGCTCCAGCATGAACAACAATGGCGCTTGCCGGGCCGGGAACGCTCGGCTATACGCCGGGCTTCATATGAGCCAGGCGACTATTTTCGGGGCTGGGACAGTTCCGCAACCTGATCAGTCCGGCGGCAGGAGAACGAAATGAAGAGCGAAATTCATCCGGATTATCACGATATCGAGGTAAAGCTGGTTGACGGCACAATGGTAAAAATGCGGTCGACCTATAGCAAAAAGGGTGCCACTCTGGCGCTCGACATCGACCCGTCGGTGCATCCGGCCTGGACCGGCGGTTCAACCCGCCTGATGGATACCGGAGGCCGCGTTTCCAAGTTCAAGAAAAAATACGAAGGTCTCGGCTTCTGACCTTTTCGGAACACTCCGAATAACTTATGACAGAAAGCGCGCCCCGACGGGTGCGCTTTTGCATTTCAGGGGTTCGGGGTCAATTCATGGCGCATGTCATCGTTCTCGGGAACGAAAAAGGCGGGTCGGGCAAGTCCACCACCGCCATGCACGTGATCGCCGCCCTGATGCGCAGCGGTTGCAAAGTTGGCGCGCTCGATCTCGACCTGCGACAGAAAAGCCTGTTCCGCTACCTCGAGAACCGTGCCGATTTCATCCGCCGCAAGCAGGTCGACCTGCCGATGCCGCGCCGGATCGAACTGCACCTGTCCAACAAGGACAGCCAGAAAGAGGCGCAGGAGGAAGAGGAATTGTGGTTCGGCCAGGCGCTGAAAAGCCTGGATGAAACCTGCAGTTTCATCGTCATCGACTGCCCGGGTGCCCATTCGTGGTATTCGCAAATGGCCCATGCCGTCGCCGACACGCTGATGACGCCCTTGAACGACAGCTTGGTCGATTTCGACATGCTGGCCCGCGTCGATCCCGGAACCGGCAAGATTCTCGGCCCGACCGTTTATTCCGAAATGGTCTGGAAAGCCCGGCAGATGCGCACCAAACAAGGTCTGAAGCCGCTTGACTGGGTCGTGTTGCGCAATCGCATGTCGACGCTGGATGCCCGCAACAAACGCTATGTGGGCTCAGCACTCAAGGATTTGGCGAAGCGGATCGACTTTCGCTTGGTTCCAGGATTCTGCGAGCGCGTTATTTTCCGTGAATTGTTCTTGTCGGGGCTATCGTTGCTTGATCTTCGCGATTCAGGCGAACAGTTGCAGACAATGTCAAACTTGGCAGCACGCAACGAAGTGCGCGACATGATCCGCGAACTTCACCTGCCAAACGTCGAAATCAAGTTCTAGCCTTACGTTCCGGGAGCGACGGTTTCGCAGGGTGCCGCGCGTGCCTGTAACCGGGCGCAGGCGTTTTCAGCGTTTTCCTGCGAGAGGCCGGCAAATCGGGCGCGGAACATTGAAACGCCTTTGATATTGATCGAATCAATCTGCCGGTCAGCACCTTCCAACGCCTGCACGTCTTGCAGGGCTGTTGTCAGCAACAGCCTCTCGGCTTCGCTCCGATTGCGGTACGCGCCCAATTGCACCGCCCAAGTGCCGCTATCATTGCGGGCGACAGCAGGCTCCGGCGGCAACTCAATTGTTGCGGCGGGTTCGGCATCAAGCAATCGCGCACGCTCGCGCGGCCTGAACGACTGCGTGGGGGCCGATGCATTGGCAGAAACGGCTTCTGCTCCGCCGGCGACCGACGCGATGGCTGCTTCAAGCGCCGCTGTGTCCAGGGCATTCATTGCCGCAACTGCGGGATCGACGGGCACCAAGGCAGGTGCCGTATTGCCGTCGAGCATGGCAACTTGCAAAGCGGCGGCGACCGCGTCGTCCATGCCATCATAGTTCCTGGAGATTTGGACCGGAGTGATGGCAGGCCTCGGTCGCGGCCGGATACTGGTGGCCAGCAGCAGATTTTCGTTACGGTCTTGCCGTGGTTCGGGCATGATATCGAGCCGCGGCAAGCGCTGAACGTCAACAAGCCGCGGGGCCTCGTCAAAACCCAGATCCAGCAGTTTGGCCACTTGCGCATTGCGCTGCGCGGTCGACGTACCGCCAAACATGGACGCGATGATGCGCTCCTGCCCGCGTTGGGCAGATGCAACAAGGTTGTAACCGGCTGCGGCGGTATAGCCGGTCTTGATCCCGTCGGCGCCTTCGTAATTGTCGAGGAACCGCCGGTTGGTATTGGCAACGTCGCGCACGCCGGCAGACGTCTGCTCGCGGCTGAAGATATTGTAATACTGCGGGAAGTCATAAAATACCCTGCGGCCAAGCAGGGCCATGTCCCGGGCAGTCGAGAGGTGCCCGTCCTGGGTCAGACCATTGGGATTGCGAAAAGTCGTGTTGGTCATGCCCATTGCTATGGCGGTTGCATTCATCAACGCGGCGAACTCGGCCTGACTTCCCGAAACTGCCTCGCCCAATGCCGTGGCGGCATCGTTGGCCGATTTTACTGCTGCCGCGCGAATGAGGTATCGCAACGCGATTTTCTGGCCGGCTTTAAGGCCCAGTTTTGATGGCGGCTGGGCTGCGGCCTTGGCCGAAATGGTGATCATCTGATCGAGGTTGAGCCGACCGCTCTCTATAGCATCGAACACCAGATACAATGTCATCATCTTGGTCAGTGATGCCGGGTGCAACCTTCGGTCGGCATCCTTTTCGTAGAGTACTTCGCCGGTGCGTGCGTCCATGACCAACGCAGCATAAGGGGCCGCAAGTGCCGCATTACCGGCCCAGACAGCCATGCACAACGCGACAAGACCCGCGCGGACCAACTGAAACACCATACCTGCTCTTCTCTGCCTCGCGGCCCGTATTTTTTCGGTACCGTATTCTTGTTATGGTGGAAGCTAACACGGGCTTGTGCGTCTGAGAACCCTTTCATTTCATTTAGCTATCACTCTCATCCGCCGTGGATTTCGCGACACATTGATATCTTTTGTCGCACTGCAACATAAAAGCTTGACGCAATGCAACATAGTCCCTAAATAACCCCTCAGAACACAACGCCCACGCCTCATCTTCTGGAGAAATATCATGACAAACAAAACTGTAAAAGACGCTACCGCCACCGTTGAGAACTTTGCTGCAGATGCGCAGAAGGCCTTTACCGAGCAATTCGGCAAAGTCACCAAAGGCTTCGAAGAAGCTTCGGTATTCGGACAGCAGAACGTTGACGCTCTGGTCAAGTCCTCGGAAATCGCCGCCAAGGCCGTCGAGGGTTTTGGTTCGGAAGTTACCGCGTTCACTAAAAAGTCCTTTGACGACAGCGTCGCCGCTGCCAAAGACCTGGCCGGTGCCAAGACCGTGACCGAACTGTTCGAGAAACAGTCGACCTTCGCTCAGGCCGCTTTCGAGGGCTTCGTTGCCCAGGCGACCAAACTGAACGAAATCTATGCCGCCGCTGCCAAAGACATCGTTGCTCCGGTGACCGCGCGTTTCAACGCCGCGACCGCTGCAGCCAAATCGTTTACTGCGTAAGCCTGGCATCAGTTTGAGTGGGGCAGAGGGGGCGCAAGCCCCCTTTTCTCTTTTGTGTCCGCCAATGTATTATGGCCGGGCAATGACAATGATGATTCACATCCCGACCACAGCCAGCGCCGATAAGGTCGGCAATGGAAACGGCACGTCGGTCCTGACCAAGACCCGGACCAAAACTGCAAAACCGCCGCTGTACAAGATACTGTTGCTGAACGACGACTACACGCCGATGGAGTTCGTTGTCCACGTCCTGGAGCGTTTTTTTGGCATCACCCACGAACAAGCCAACACCATAATGCTGACCGTCCATCGTAAGGGCCTGGCGGTCGTTGGCGTGTTTTCCTACGAGATCGCCGAGACCAAAGTGACCCAGGTAATGGACTTTTCCCGGCGACATCAGCATCCACTGCAATGCACGATGGAAAAAGAGTGACTCCCGCGCAGTCAATGAGCGCAAATGCCGCTATTTGAGCGCTTCTCTGCCATGCTTGAGAATATCGAATCGCCAGACGGCGAGGTCT
Source organism: Paracoccaceae bacterium (assembly GCA_043736475.1). Lineage (GTDB taxonomy): Bacteria > Pseudomonadota > Alphaproteobacteria > Rhodobacterales > Rhodobacteraceae > JANMOK01. The sequence continues at coordinate 9,370 of JAYTCN010000258.1, read as the reverse complement.
TGTACATTCGGGCGGCGCTTGATGACGCGGCCATCGCCCTCGGTGCCGCGAAATTGACGTGCGAACAGACTTTCAGGCCTGAATATGATCGTCTGGCCGCCGCCGACTACAATGTCGTGACAAAGGCGGCAGGAGAATTCGCGCTGGTTCTTGTCAACGCCACCAGATCGCGCACCGAAACCTTGGGCAACATCGCGCGTGGTTGGCGCATGTTGAGAGCCGACGGCGCGATGCTGGTCAATGCCGACAAGTCCGAAGGCGCTGATTCGCTTTTGAAACACTTGCGTTCGGCCCTGCCGGTTACGGTGTCACTTTCCAAGTCGCACGGGCGTTTGATTCGATTGGACAAGGCGAACGAACCCGCGCCGGACTGGTCAAAGGCGCTGGCGCCCGCGCCGAACGCAGATTCCTACCTGACTGTTCCTGGTACCTTCAGCGCCGAGCATGCCGATGTTGGCTCGCGAATTTTGGCCGGAAGGCTGGGACCGGAAATCAAGGGTCGTGTCGCCGATCTTGGCGGCGGATGGGGATATCTGGCCGCACAGGCCCTGACCCGTTGCCCCGGCATTTCGGAAATATTTCTGTATGAAGCCGAGGTATTGGCTCTCGATTGCGCTCGGCGCAATGTGGTTGACGGGCGGGCTCAGTTCCTGTGGACCGACGTCACCACGCTCGGCCAAAGCGGCCCGCCATTCGACGTTGTGGTGTGCAACCCGCCGTTCCACGCGACCCGGATCGCCGATCATCAGCTCGGGATCGAATTCATCAAAGCCGCGGCCCGCATTTTGAAACCGGGTGGCGCAGCCTGGTTTGTCGCCAATCGACAATTACCTTATGAATCAGAGCTCAATGCCAGCTTCGTCAAGGTCGAGCGGATCGAGCAGAGTGCCGGCTACAAGATTTTCCGTTGCGAACGCCCCCGAAAAGGCGGTCGCAAATAATCACTCGTCGACGGGGTGGTCGGGCAAGTTGAAAAGGCTGTCCGCGTCGACCAACCTGTGGTCGTCTTCCTCCTCCGCCGCAGCAAGCACCGCGAACGTGTCAGCGACGCTCGCGGCTGGTATGCGCGGTTCGGCTGGCGCAGAAAGCGACTCGACGGTGGAGACCAGTTTATTCCGCTCTTCGTTGTGCATCACCCCGCCTTCCTTGGCTTTTTTGGCCGAGGCCTTGGCGACGGCACCGTCCAGTTCGCCCTGTTTGCACATGCCGAGCGCGACAGGATCGACCGGCTGGATGTTGTTCATGTTCCAGTGCGAGCGTTCGCGGATCGACTGGATCGTCGGCTTGGTGGTGCCGACCAGTCTGGCAATCTGGCCGTCGGCCAGTTCGGGGTGAAACTTGACCAGCCAGGCAATGGCCGCCGGTCGGTCCTGTCGTTTTGACAGTGGCGTATACCGCGGGCCCTGCCGTTTGGTTTCGCCCTCGGACGCCGGGTTATGGAACAATTGCAAGCGCGATTTCGGATCGGTTTCGCAGCGTTTGATCTCGGCTACGGTGAGCTGCAAGTTGGCAATCGGATCAAAGCCACGAACGCCCTGCGCCACTTCGCCGTCGGCTATGCCGTTAACTTCAAGTTCGTGCAGGCCGGTGAAATCCGAAATCTGGCGAAACGTCAACGTGGAATTGTCGAGCAGCCAGACGGCGGTTGCCTTTGGCATCAGGGGCAAGTTCATCGGTATCTCCTCAAACAAGTCTTTTCCGCTCCGAAAACTCGGTTGCGCAAGTGGCGCGGTGCAGGTTTTCGTGGGGAAGTCAGGCGTGTATATAGGGGCAATGCCGCGATTGATAAAGAGCCTTTGTGCAACCGCGATTCTGGCGGGAACCGCCAGTGCCGATGGCATTTCGGGCGAGTTTGACTATTATGTTCTGTCCCTCGGCTGGTCACCGAATTATTGTGCGGCAGAAGGCGACACGCGGGGTGAAGATCAGTGCGACCCACGGCACAATTTTGCTTTCACCCTGCACGGGCTGTGGCCGCAATATGAGCTGGGCTGGCCATCGGATTGTCTCACATGGGAAAGCGACCCTTCGCGCACCGATACCGCAGCCATGGCCGATATCATGGGGTCAGGCGGGCTGGCCTGGCATGAGTGGAAAAAGCATGGGCGCTGTTCGGGCCTGAGTGCCGAGGCGTATTTTGCGGCGGCCCGCCGGGCATTTGGATCGTTCCAAATTCCAGCGTTCCTCATCGGCCTCGACCGCGATATCGAGATTGCGCCGAAATTGTTGGAAGTGGCCATTCTGCAAGCCAATGCGGGGCTAGAGCCAGACATGATCACTTTGACCTGCAAGGGCAGCCGATTTCAGGAAGCCCGCCTTTGCCTGACCAAGGACCTGCAGCCGCGCGCCTGTGCGCCGGATGTGGTGGCGGATTGCGGGTTGCGAACGGTGCTGATGGAAGCGGTGCGGTAGTTCTTTGTTTTGAGGGACAATTGCCACCTCGACGAGTGGCGCAAGCAAAAGTCAGATTCTAACTTAATTCGTCGCCAGTCCCAGGGTCCGTTGCAGTAGATGGCGGAGTTCAGCTGCGCTATCTGCCTCTGCGGTTTTGACCGTCGGTATACCTGCATTTTTTAGTGCTTCGCGGACGACGGTTAGCTCCAGTTCGTCAATTTGTTCGACCCATTCGACTGAGGCCGCCAATTCACCTGCTTTGTAGAGTATAGCCAGCGGCAAAGTGATGGAAGCAAGCGATGCGCGTGCCTGACTTTGTTCGAAAAGCGTGCCAATCCCACTCGCCGGTCGCAGAAATGTTGCTAGGTTCGTCTTACTGACAAGGCAGTATCCGTCGGTGGTTTCTTTTAACGCATCGGCAATGGTTGGGAATTCCAGTGTTTTAACCGTATCCGTGGTGGCAATCTTTTCTAGCGCCACCCTTCGAATGAATTCCAATTGATGCGTTGGATTTTTGGTATCTGCCCAATCACCCAACCTAGGGTCGAATTCCAAAAGAGGGCCCGTTCGAGCGACTTTGCCATAGTCGCGCACGAAGCGCGGTATTCGCAGGATAAACATTGAGTATTTTCGGTGAACCGAACGTCTTTGGTCGCGCCGCTCCTGCGGGGTCATTGCCGTCCCCTCGGCAAGATGTCGCCAATTGTCATTTTTGAAAGTCGAGACATACAGTTTGCGACCAGTCCGTCGCCAAAACAGACTGACAATATAGACTGAAAATATCAGCCCAATTGGCCATGAATAGTAAAGCGTTGGCCAGACGTAACTATGCCAAAAGTCAGTGGGAACCGGCACAAACTTTGCCTGCCAAGCTTGCATCGTTTCTTAAACCTCCAGCACAATCTTGCCCACATGCCCAGCATCCTCAAGCCGCCGGTGCGCGTCTGCCGCCCGTTCCAGCGGGAAAACCTGATCCAGCACCGGTTTGATCCGGCCCGCCGCGATCAAAGGCCAGACCTTTTCGCGCAGGTCCGCCGCGATCATTGCCTTCGCCTGCACCGATTGCGGGCGCAGGGTCGAGCCGGTCAGGGTCAGGCGTTTCATCATCACCTGGGCGAAATTGACCTCGGCCTTCGGCCCGTCGAGAAACGAGATGAACACCAGCCGCCCATCCAGCGCCAGCGCCTCGATATTGCGGTTGATATAGCTGCCGCCGACCATGTCGAGGATCAGGTCCGCGCCCCTGCCGCCGGTCGCCGACTTGACCTCTGCCACATAGTCGGTGGTGCGATAGTTGATCGCGAGCTCGGCCCCCAAATCACGGCAGGCCGCACATTTTTCGTCGCTGCCAGCGGTGGCGAACACCCTGGCACCAAAGGCATGTGCAAGTTGGATCGCGGTCGTGCCGATCCCCGACGTGCCGCCATGCACCAGAAACGTCTCGCCGGCCTGCAGGCGCCCGCGCATGAACACATTGGCCCAGACCGTAAAGAAGGTCTCGCACAACGCGGCCGCTTCGATCATCGACAATCCTGCCGGAACCGGCAGGGCGTGGTCCTGGTGGGTGATGGCATATTCAGCATAGCCCCCGCCGGGCAGCAAAGCGCAGACCTTGTCGCCAACTTTCCAGCGCCTGACCGTGGCGCCAACCGCCGCAACCTCGCCAGCAGCCTCCAGCCCTGGCAGGTCCGACGCGCCCGGCGGCGGCGCATAGGCGCCCTTGCGTTGCAGGACGTCGGGTCGATTCACGCCTGCTGCGGCTAACCGGATCAGGATTTCGTCCGGCCCAGGATCGGGCACCGGCCATATTTCTGGCACCAACATGTCCGGCCCGCCGGGCGCGCCGATTTTGACAACGCGCATTGTTCCTGGCAATGTCACAGCACTTTTCCCGGCAAGTCCGAGGGAATATCTTGTCCGGGCGCCCGAATGCGCTCGACGAACCGCGCCGGGCCCAGCAGCAACTTGACCAATCCATTCGATCTGAATTTCGCCTTCAGTTCTTCGAATTTCATCACGTTTGCGATTTGCCGGTCAATGAAATCGTGCGTCCTTTCGCTACCGCTGGAATCGTCTCCCAGCCAAAACAAAACGGTTGCCGTCCAGACCGCACTCAGTGTCGCGCGCTTGCTGTACCAACTCGCATCCCGGCTGGAATCGCCCAAACCATTCCAGATTGTATCGGCGGTGTGCCAGATTGCCCTGATGCCTTCGGCGGTATTTTGCGGCAGAGCAAACAGGGTAACCCCACGCCGGACGGCCTCGCGGTGATCTGCCACCAAGTCCAGCCGTAGTTTCATGGCTTCGGCAATCTTGGTGCGAAAGCGCATGCCGCTCATGTCTTTGGCGGCCAGAGCCTCGGCAAGCCTTGCATCGCCCTGCCGGTGAAACGCCAGGGCCAGGTCAATGCCGCCGCGTGGAAACGCAAGGGCGGCCAGCTTCCAATCAATATTTGCTTCCCGCGCGCTCAATTCGACGACTGCGTCGCTCCAGCCGTCAAACGGCACATGCACCAACGCCGCTTCCAGTACTTGCACCCGAACATCGGCGATGCGTTCGGTTTCGCTTTGAGCTTTTCGCGCCATGTGACCTCTCCTCAACTGCAACTATAGACTCGGACCGCCAGCGTTGCTATACGACCGCGTCCTGCAATTTTTGCAAATCCAACTTAGAAGGGTGGTGACACCAGATGCAGGTAATGGTTCGCGACAACAACGTCGATCAGGCATTGCGGGCGCTGAAGAAAAAGCTTCAGCGCGAAGGCGTTTTTCGGGAAATGAAGCTCAAGCAGCATTACGAAAAACCTTCGATCAAGAAAGCCCGTGAAAAGGCTGAAGCAGTGCGTCGGGCGCGCAAACTTGCGCGCAAGAAATTGCAGCGTGAAGGCGGCTTGTAAGACGATTGCTGGATTGGGCCGAAGGGCCACGCAATCAAACCCCCGCGACGACGAGTCCGGGGGTTTTTTCTTTGCCTGGCAAGACAAGCGCTGACAAGCCTGATAAAGCGGCGCCGGCAAACGGAGAGTTGTGATGAGCGATACCGGCGGTCGGCGCATTTATGCTATCGGCGATGTGCACGGCTGTATTGATCTTTTGCGCCGTACCGAGCAGGAAATCCTCACCGATTTGAAAGCGCGCCCGCACGCGCAGCCGCTGATCCTGTTTGTCGGCGATTACACCGACCGCGGGCCGGATTCGCGCGGTGTCATTGACCATCTGCTCAAAATGCAAAGTTCCGGTCCGGAAACGATATGCCTGTTTGGAAATCACGATTTCTGTTTTCTCGATTATCTGGCTGACCCGCATTCACGAAGCGCCCGGCTGCACTGGCTGAACGGGCGGATGGGTGGAGATTTGACGCTGGCATCCTATGGCATTGCCGGCGCAAGCGAGTATTCACCTGAAGCATCGCACCAAGCCTTTCAGCGTGCGGTCCCTGACAGCCACATCGAATTCCTGTCAAGTCTGCCGACATCATTCCGCCAAGGCGGTTATCTTTTTGTCCATGCGGGCATTCGGCCCGGCATTTCTTTGGAACGGCAGGATTTGATGGACCTGATCTGGATCAGAGAAGGATTCCTCGATTCAAGAGCCGATCATGGCGCAATTGTCGTGCATGGGCACACCGTTGTCCCGCAGGTTGAACACGCGGGAAACCGGATCGACATCGACACCGGCGCGGTTTTTTATGGGCAATTGTCCTGTCTGGTCCTGCAAGACACGCGCCAGGATTTGCTGATCGGCCCAACCTTGAAACCGTTGGTTGCGCCATGGGGTTATCGCGGCGCTTGATTGGATTGTCGCGATCGGCCAATGTGGGTTTGAACACACGCGAGGCCTGTCATGCGTTTGCGAGATTTGACGATCCTTTCCATCTTGATCGGGGCGCCTGCGCAAGCTCAGGCTCCTTTCATGACCAGCACCGAAGTAAGGCCGATCATGGAAATGACCCAAGGCAGTTGGGTGGCGGTTCGGGAGTGGGAGGGCCAGGATCTGGTCTATTTCACCCATCTCGAAGCGATGCGCTGCGGCATCCAATCGGTGCGCTTCGGCATCAACTTGGCTGAGCCGGATACGGATTGGGCGATGGATATTTGCGACAAGACCAAAGCCAACCCAAACGAAATCACCGGCGAACATTTGATTTATGCCGTGTTTCCGTTGGGCAGCGTCGAAACGATTTCGGTGACACTGGGTTTTGACGATGGTTCGACCCTTTCGGCTAATTTTGAAAGGGCCGCGGTGATGACGCCGTAACCTGAGAAATCCGGAAAGCAGCCGCCGGCAATCGGACTGCGTTTGGCAAAGGGGAGATTGCGCGATGGCTGTATTGAAGGTTCTGGAACTGCTGTCGGATTCTTCGAAATCCTGGGAAGATGCTACCGCCAAAGCGATAGCCAAAGCGTCAAAATCGGTCAGCGGCATCACCTCGGCCTGGGTGCAGGATCAGTCGGTTGCGGTGGTTGACGGCAAGGTTGCGACGTACCGCGTGACGTTGAAAGTGACGTTTGCGGTAAAATGAGCAGTGAAAACAAGGGCGGGACGATTTCCCGCCCACAACCTGAAAGCCGGTCCAACTGGCGCAAATGGCTGCACCCGGCGCCGTATCACAGTCTTTTGGTGTTTTTGGCCATGGGTGTTCTGGGGACGCTGTTCGCGGTCAATTCGTACAACTTGCTGCAACTTGGCATGGCCAATTACAAATTCATCGCCAAGTTCGGCTGGCTCGCGCTGCAAGAGGGGGCGTTGCTGCAATTGCTGGAGATCAGTTTCAGCGGCCTGTTGTCGCTCGCGTTTTATCTCGGCTTCAAAGCCTGCGAAGTTGAACTGATGATCCGCTGGCGCGGCCTGACGCTGCCCAAGCAGCACGACTGACCGTCAGTTCTTGCCCGTATCGCTTTCATAAAACGTGGTTTTGGTCACGCCGGGATAGTTGTCGAAATAGCGTTCGATCACGCTCGGGAACATGGTGCGCTTCATATCGCTGAACCCCGGGATGTCCTGCAGCACATCCGAGGTGCCGTCGGCGCAGAACATCTGCCGTGTCGGCCCCTGTTGCTTGGCGCGGGCAATCAGCGCATCGGCCTGCTCAAGGGTCAGCGGCAGGGTCTGGATCGTCAGGTAATAGTCGCTGCGGGCATGGAATGACTTGTAGGACTGAAAAATCGTTGGCGTCACGCCGTAATGCACATCGCCGGCACGGGGCGAACGCGGATGGCGGTAATTACCCGCTGCATCGAACAGCACCTGTTCGGACCCGTTGATGAGCAGGCCGGTATGTTCCGACGCATCGGATCCGACATTTCGCATGTTGACGACGGTCAGCGACGGCGGCTCGCCGGACACATAATGCGAAGCGGCAATAACCTCGGATCTGGCCGAAGTCGCGTCGGTGCATGCAGCCAATGCCCAAAGCACGCCAAGCAGCATCATTCCGCGCATCACCTGCATGCTTTGCCCCATTTTCCGACCGATTACTCCATCGCCTTGACGATATCTTCGGTCATTTTCTTGGCGTCGCCAAGCAACATCATCGTGTTGTCCATGTAGAACAACGGGTTTTCGATCCCGGCATAGCCCGACCCAAGCGAGCGTTTGACGAACAGCACCGTCTTGGCTTTTTCCACGTCCAGCACCGGCATGCCGGCAATCGGCGAATTCGGGTCGGTCTTGGCCGATGGGTTGGTCACGTCGTTGGCCCCGATGACATAGACCACGTCGGACTGAGCGAAGGCCGAGTTGATGTCCTCGAGCTCGAACACTTCGTCATAGGGCACGCTGGCTTCCGCCAGAAGCACGTTCATATGGCCGGGCATGCGGCCCGCCACCGGGTGGATGGCGTATTTCACATCGACGCCGTGTTTTTTCAGCTTGTCGGCCATTTCGCGCAAACTGTGCTGGGCTTGCGCCACCGCCATGCCGTAGCCCGGCACGATGATCACCGATCCGGCGTTCTGCAGGATGAAGGCGGCGTCGTCAGCCGAGCCGCGTTTGACCGGTTTTTGTTCGCCCGAACCGACGGCCGCCGAAGTATCGGCGCCGCCAAACCCGCCGAGAATGACCGAGATGAAACTGCGGTTCATACCTTTGCACATGATATAAGACAGGATCGCACCCGAGGACCCCACCAGCGCCCCGGTGATGATCAGCGACATGTTGCCAAGGGTGAAGCCGATGCCAGCCGCCGCCCAGCCGGAATAGGAATTGAGCATCGAAATGACCACCGGCATGTCGGCGCCGCCGATCGGGATGATCAGCAGGAAGCCGAGCGCGGTGGCGGCGATGGCGATCAGCCAGAACCAGGCCGTCGCCTCGGTGGTGACCAGCAGGATCACCATCAGGACAACCGCGCCGGCCAAGGCCAGGTTGATAATGTGCCGGGCAGGCAGCAGGATCGGCGCGCCCGACATCCGCCCGTCGAGCTTGGCAAAGGCGATGACCGAGCCGGAGAAGGTGATGGCGCCAATGGCGACGCCAAGGCTCATCTCGATCAGCGACGAGGTGTGCATGTCGTCAATGGTGCCAATGCCGTAAGCCTCGGGTGAATAGAAAGCGCCGGCGGCGACGAACACCGCCGCCAGGCCGACGAGGCTGTGAAAGAACGCTATCAGCTGCGGCATCTTGGTCATCGCGATGCGCTGGGCGATGACGTAGCCGGTGCTGCCGCCCAGACCCAAAGCTGCGGCGACATAGACAAAACCCAAGGCCGAAGGTGGATTGACGATCAGGGTGGTCAGCATGGCGATGGCCATGCCGGCCATACCGTAACGGTTGCCCTGCCGCGATGTCGTCGGGTGCGACAGGCCGCGCAGGGTCAGGATGAACAGGACGCCGGCGACCAGATAGGCGAAAGCCGCGAAATTTGCCATGTGCTCAGCCTTTTTTCTTGTACATGGCCAGCATGCGCCCGGTGACGGTGAAACCGCCGAATATGTTCACCGACGCTAAAACCGTGCCGATGAAGCCGAAGATCGGCG
>JAYTCN010000257.1:0-4015 GCA_043736475.1 Paracoccaceae bacterium | reverse complement strand
AACGGCGGCTTTCATCCGCTTGACATAGCCGGAATGATCGGCACCCAGAACGTCGATCAATTCATCAAATCCGCGGCTGATCTTGTCGAAATGATAGGGGATGTCAGGCGCAAAATAGGTCCAGGCTCCGTCGGACTTCTTAACCGGGCGATCGGCGTCATCGCCGTGTTCCGTTGACCTGAACAGGGTTTGAACACGCGGCTCCCAGTCCTCCGGCGACTTGCCTTTCGGTGGCTCGAGCGTGCCTTCATAAATGAGTCCGCGCGATTCAAGATCCGCAAGCGCCGCTTCGATCCGACCGGTGCCATAAAGCGATTTCTCGGAATAAAACACGTCCATTTCCACGCCCAAAGCGGCCAAATCCGCGCGGATCATCGCCATCATCGCCTCGGTTGAGAAGTCGCGGATCGGCTCAAGCCACACCGATTCCGGCTGGTCCAGAAACGCCGCGCCGAATTTTTCCTTCAAGGCCGCGCCCACCGGCACCATGTAATCGCCGGGATACAGCCCCTCGGTTATCTCCGGCATCAAGCCATGCGCCTCGCGGTAACGCTCATAGGCCGAACGCGCCAGCACATCGACCTGGCCACCGCCATCGTTGACGTAATATTCGCGGGTGACCTGATAGCCCGCATAGTCGAGCAGACCGCACAAAGCGTCGCCAAACACCGCGCCACGGGCATGACCCACGTGCATCGGGCCGGTTGGGTTGGCGGAAACGAATTCGACGTTGACCTTGCGATCGGCACCGACGGTCGAGCGGCCAAAATTCGTGCCGTGTGCCAGCACTGAAGGGATCAAGGCAAACCAGACGTCGGGTTTGATCCGCAAATTCAAGAATCCCGGTCCGGCAACATCGGCGCCGGCAACGCGCGGGTCAAAAGCCAGTTTCGCTGCCAATGCCATTGCAATATCGCGCGGATTCTTGCCCGAAGGTTTCGCCAACACCATAGCGGCATTGCTGGCCATGTCGCCGTGCAACGGGTCACGCGGCGGTTCGACGGAAACGGCGGATAAATCCAGCCCGGCAGGCAACACACCTTCCGCGACCAACCCCTCAAGAGCGGCAATCACAAGCGCGCGAACATCGGCAAACAGATTCATTTCAGCATCCAGATCACAACCCGGCGGGGATAGCATGGAGAAATGCGGTGGACCAGATAGCTTTGGCGGCGTTCAGGTCCGCGCCGGCAAGGTTTCGGCGACCAGAGTCGGCGAGATCGCCGCCTTTTCCGCTTCCTGGCGAACAATCTCGTCGATATAAGCGCGAAAGACCGGATCAGTCGCGGTGCGGATCAATGCCCAGGCCGCTCTTTGACCAGGCGAAGAAAATATCCTTTCCGTCGAATCGCGGATACCAGCAACATTCGCGTCGTGAAGTGTGCCGAACTTGTTCTGCATCCACACGTTCTCGCCGCGGCGAATGAATGCCTGCAGATGGAACCGGCACCGGGCCTTTTCCACCCGGTCGAGTCCGGCAAAATCATCACCGCCACGCAACACGAGACTGCACAGGTTTGGATCGCTTGCCAGCGCGTCAAGCTGGCCCACGCGCGAGGCAACCACCTGCTGAAACGCCGCCGCGCGGATGGCCCGGGTGTTGTTCCGGATCTGGACCGAGGCGAACAATACCGACACCACCATGGCAATGGCACCGATCACACCACCGATCCATGCGAATTCCTGCAACGTCATCGGGTATCTCCACCCTAAGCCTTCTCCATCGGATTGGTCAGCTTGCCGTATTCCTGCAACGCATACCTGTCCGTCATCCCGGCAATATAGTCCGCAATCACCCAGGCCTTCTGCGACTCGCCGCCCTTCGAAGCCCAATGCTGCCAGTCATCGGGCAACATGCGCGGATCTTCCATGAATATCCCGAACATCTCGCGCACGATCTGCCCGGCCTTGCGCCGCATCCGGCGCACTTTCCAATGCCGGTACATATTGGTGAAGAAAAATTCGCGGATCACCTTGAGATCGGCAAACATCGGCGCCGAAAACCGGATCACCGGGCGGCCCAGCAGCCGCACTTCCTGCGCCGACTGCGGATCCGCCGCTTTTAGCAGCCGCCGACTTTCCTTAATCACATCCTCAACCATATGGCCGAATACCCGCCGCAGAGCCTCGTGCCGGCGGCGCACCGGGTCCAGCCCCGGCCACTCGCGGTCAACGGCGGCAAAGCAATCACCGACCACCGGCAACTGGCATATTTGTTCAATGGTGAACAACCCGGCCCGCAGGCCGTCATCGAGGTCGTGGTTGTTATAGGCGATATCGTCGGAAATCGCCGCCACCTGCGCCTCGGCTCCCGGCCAGGTCGCCAGTTCCAGATCGTGGGTGGCATCATAGGCCGCCAAGGCCGGCGGCACCGTTCCGGTCACCGGCCCGTTATGCTTGGCCAGCCCCTCCAAAGTTTCCCACGTCAGGTTCAGCCCGTTGAACCCGGCGTAATGCCGCTCCAGCAAGGTCACGATCTTGATCGCCTGGGCGTTGTGATCGAAGCCGCCAAAGGGCAGCATCATCTCGTGCAGCGCGTCTTCGCCGGTATGGCCGAACGGCGTGTGGCCGAGGTCGTGGGCCAGCGCGATCGCCTCGGCCAGTTCCTCGTTCAGGCCCAGAACCCGGGCAATGGTGCGCGCAACCTGCGCCACTTCGATCGTATGGGTCAGGCGGGTGCGGTAATAATCGCCTTCGTGTTCGACAAAAACCTGCGTCTTGTGCTTCAGCCGCCGAAACGCCGACGAATGGATAATCCGGTCGCGGTCGCGCTGAAACGCGGTCCGATGCAGCGACTCCGGCTCATCATGCAGCCTCCCGCGCGATCCCTCTGGCTGACAAGCAAACTTGGCTAACATGTCCGGCCCTTGTCGCGATCGCGTTTGACGCTTACATTCATTTCAACAGTTTAGCCGCAAAAGCCAAAGGCCGAAAGATGCAGCTTAATCTTCCCCCCAAAGTTACCGAACGGGCCTATGGCCAGCTCCGGGCCATTGCGGCGTCGGTCGGCGAGGCCCGGCACCTGCGGGTGGCGGTCGAGGGCGGCGGCTGTTCTGGGTTCCAGTACGACCTGAAATTCGACCAACCGGCCGCCGATGATCTGGTGCTCGAACAGGACGGCGCGAAAGTATTGATCGACCCGGTGTCTTTGCCATTTCTCGCCAATGCGGTGATTGATTTCAGCGAGGCCCTGATCGGGGCGAAGTTCGTCATCGACAATCCCAACGCCAAATCAAGCTGCGGCTGCGGCACCAGTTTTTCGCTGTGACATCCTGACATAACCGAATCGTTCGGCCAGCGGCCAGTCGACCTGGTCGTTGATCATGGCGATGGATTCTGCATCGTCGGCAAACTGGCCCGGCTCTTGGGCGAATTCGGCCTGAACGCTCGCCAGCGACCTGCCTGGTGTCGTTGTCGAGTGCGGTATCGCTGTCAATCCGCGGGCACCGAGGCCAAATCTCCGCAGGGCTTTGGCCAAAGTGCCAACCGGATTGGGCAAAAAGTCGTGCAGGTGCAGCAGTTGGACCGGCACACCGACCTGGAGCGCCGACTTGGCAAAGGCTTCGTATGCCGCCAGTTTCGCCGACCAGAGCTGGATTGGTGAGGCATAGACTGCAGCGGCATTGTCGCGCGATTGCGTCATCCACGGGCAGGTCAGGAACGCGGCAAGACTGTCATGGCGCGGACCTTTGACATGGTAGGGATGCTGCCACATCGCCCAGGCCCAGGAATAGGGATCGCGCAGCATCAACAAAACATGGGCGTTGACCTGAACATAGCTGTCGTCAAATGTCGGGCAGGCGTGTTTCCATTGCTGCAGGTGCGGGACCCGGCTGTCGGCTTCGTCGCGCAGGGTTTCAAGGTAAAAACGGGCCCAGCGACCTGACAGCCTTTGGCGGATCAGGTTTGCCAGCGCCGGATCTGCTCCGGGCAAGCTGCCGATGCCAGGTGGTCGCAAAGTGATGCCCGGCAACTGCCGCAGCATTTGCCCGGCTGCCCGGGTCCCGCAATGGCG
>JAYTCN010000256.1:0-1640 GCA_043736475.1 Paracoccaceae bacterium | reverse complement strand
GCCGGTTTCGCGGCAGTTATCGTCCAGATCATGGTGCTCGATCTGGTGTTTTCGTTCGATTCCGTCATTACCGCCGTCGGCATTGCCGACGAGCTGGTCGTCATGGTTGCCGCCGTGATGGTGGCGATTCTGGTGATGATGGTTGCCGCAGCCCCGATCGCCAATTTCGTCGAGAAACATCCGTCAACCAAAATGCTGGCGCTGGCGTTCCTTCTGATGGTCGGCGTGGCGCTGGTTGCCGATGGCTTGCATGTGCATTTCGAACGCGGGTTCATCTATGCCGCGATGGTGTTTGCTGGCGGGGTCGAGGTGCTGAACCTGATCCGCAGCAAGAAACGGAACAAGGTGCGCATGCCGCACTAAGCGACTGCGTTTTCCGCTTGAACGCCCCGATTGATTGCGTATAAGCCCGCATTCAGGACGCGGGCGTAGCTCAGGGGTAGAGCATAACCTTGCCAAGGTTAGGGTCGAGGGTTCGAATCCCTTCGCCCGCTCCAACAGACAAAGCCGCCTTTCGGGGCGGCTTTTTGGTTTTCAGGGCCTGTTGAACCGCGCCGCCAGTTTCTCGGATTCGCGAGCGAGGATCGCGGCGTCAAGTCCGACGGCGGTGAAAGTGGTGCCAAGTTCGATGCAGCGATCGGCAAAGGTCGGGTCGGTGGTCAGGATGCCTGCGGGTTTTCCAGCGGCGACGATGCGGCCGATCGCGGCTTCGACGGCGGCGACGAGCTGGGGATGGTTCAATTGCCCGGCAAACCCCATGCTGGCGGCCAAATCTCCGGGTCCGACAAAGATACCGTCAACACCGTCAACCTCGGCGATGGCCTCGATCCGGTCAATTGCGGTCAGGGTTTCAACCTGCACCAGCAGGCAAAGTTCGGCACTGGCAGTTTCGGCATAATCCTTGATCCGGCCAAACTGCGTTGCCCTTGCGGTTCCCGAGACACCGCGCACCCCTTGCGGTGGATAGCGGGTCGCCAACACTGCGGCCTTGGCCTCGGTTTCGTTCTGCACATACGGGATCAGCAGCGTTTGCACGCCGATATCAAGATAGCGCTTGATCAACACGGTATCATTCCACGCCGGACGAACCACGACCGCAGTGGGCGAGGCCGACAATGCCTGCAATTGCGGCAGTATGGTCAGCACATCGTTCGGCGAATGTTCGGTGTCAAGGCACAGCCAGTCAAACCCCGACCCGCCGAGCAATTCGGTGACCAGGGCACTGCCCAGGGTGTTCCAAAGCCCGATCTGCTGGCGGCCCTGGCGCAGCAGTTGTTTGAAACGGTTCTTGGGCAATTCCATCGGTGGTTCCTGTCGGGCTGAAAGTCAGCGTGTTTGGCCTGCAAGCACAGTTCCGAGTCTGCGCACGGCCAGGCCATAGCCCTGAACGCCAAAGCCAGCCATGACGCCATCGGCACGTTGCGAGACATAGGAATTGTGCCGGAAAGTTTCACGCTTGTGAATGTTCGAGATGTGAACTTCGTAGACCGGGCCTTCGAATGTATTCAAGGCGTCCAGAATCGCGATCGACGTATGCGTGAAGGCACCCGGATTGATGACGATTGCCGACGCCCTGTCGCGCGCTTCATGAATCCAGTCGATGATCTGCGCTTCCGAGTTGCTCTGCATGAGTTCGACTT